>JBOGGF010000501.1:0-4053 GCA_050743965.1 Acidimicrobiales bacterium | reverse complement strand
CTTGCAGCCGATGCACACCGAGGTGTCGGTGAAGAAGCCGACCCGCGGCGGGTGGTCGTCGTAACCGCTGGCCGTCGCCGGGTCGGTCGACTCGAGCAGCGAGGCGAAGGGGTTAGCGACCACCACGGACCTCCGTTCCGGTCTCGGGGGTGATGCCGGCCCGCCGGATGTACTCCTCGACGAGGGCCGGAGCGGCCGGGCCGCGCGGTCGCCGCCCGGGCCGGATGTCGGCGCTGAACGCCTTCACCTCCTGGATGTGCGAGTTCGGGTCGAGGGAGATGCTCGCCAGCTCGTTGGCGGCGTCGCCCTGGCTGTAGCCGTTCGGGCCCCAGTGGTAAGGCAGGCCGATCTGGTGCAGGACCCGCCCCTGGACCCGCAGTGGCGGGATCCGCTCGGTCACCATCACCCGGGCTTCGATCACGCCGCGGGCGGTGACGACGGTCGCCCATCCCTTGTGCTCGAGGCCCCGCTCGGCCGCCAGCTCGGGTGAGACCTCGCAGAACATCTCGGGCTGCAGCTCCGACAGGTACCCGAGCCACCGGGACATGCCCCCGGCGGTGTGGTGCTCGGTGAGCCGGTACGTGGTCGCCATGTAGGGGAAGACGTCCGCACCGGGCTCGCTCGGGCCCGGGTGGTAGCGGTTGCGCTCCCGGCTGTACACCTGCCGCACCGGGTTGCGCAGCTGGTGCGGGTACAGCAGGTTCTCGAACGGCGAGTCCTGCGGCTCGTAGTGGGTCGGCAGAGGGCCGTCGTTGAGCCCCGAGGGCACGTAGAGCCACGCCTTCCCGTCGGCCTGCATGACGAAGGCGTCCTCACCCGAGAGAGCCTCGGCGCCCTTGGCGCCCTCGGGCGGCCGGTGCCACGGCGACTTGGACGGGGCGAAGTCGGGGACGTCGTGCCCGACCCACTTGCCCTCCTCGTCGCTCCACCAGATGTACGCCTTGCGCTCGCTCCACGGCTTCCCGTTGCGGTCGGCCGAGGCGCGGTTGTAGATGATGCGGCGGTTGGCAGGCCATGCCCAGCCCCACTCGGGCGCCACCCAGGACTGCTCCCGGGCCGGCTTGCGCCGTGACGACTGGTTCACCCCTGTGGCGTAGGCGCCACAGTAGATCCAGCAGCCGCAGGCGGTGGAGCCGTCCTCGTTCAGCTGTTCGTAGGAGGCAAGGGGGGAGCCCTCAGCGTCCCACCCGTTGACCTCGGCCAGCACGGCGTCGGCACTCGGCTCCCCGAGGCGGCCCTCGGTCGGGTAGTCCCACTGGAGGTCGAGCAGCGGCCGGTCCATCTCGTCGGTGGAGCGGGCCAGCTTCTCCCGGATGATGCGACCGAGGTGGTAGTAGAACCACAGCTCGCTGCGGGCCTGGCCCGCCGGCTCGACGGCGGCGTGGTGCCACTGGAGGAGCCGCTGGGTGTTGGTGAAGCTGCCGTTCTTCTCGGTGTGCGCGGCGGCGGGGAAGAAGAAGACCTCGGTGCCGATGTCCTCGGTCTTCAGCTCACCCGTCTCGATCTCTGGCCCGTCCTTCCACCACGTGGCGCTCTCGATGAGGGAGAAGTCCCGGACCACCAGCCAGTCGAGGTTGGCCATGCCGAGCCGCTGCATGGCAGCGTTGGCCGAGCCGACGGCCGGGTTCTCCCCGACGACGAAGTAGCCCTTGCAGTCGCCGTCGAGTTGGGCCATCACCGTCTGGTAGGTGGCGTGCGTGCCGGTCAGCCTCGGGAGGTAGTCGAAGCAGAAGTCGTTGTCCTCCGTGGCGTTCGGGCCCCACCACGCCTTGAGCAGGCTCACCGTGTACGACTTCATCTCCGCCCAGTAGCCCTTGTCGGTCGACGATCCCTCGAGGAACTTCCCGAGGTCCTCGTCCTGGTGGGCATGGGGCATCGGGATGTACCCCGGCAGCAGGTTGTACAGGGTGGGAATGTCGGTCGAGCCCTGGATGGAGGCGTGGCCGCGCAGCGCCATGATGCCGCCACCGGGGCGCCCGATGTTGCCCAGCAGGAGCTGGAGGATGGCGGCGGTGCGGATGTACTGCACGCCGACGCTGTGCTGGGTCCACCCCACGGCGTAGGCCATGGCGGTCGTGCGCTCGCGGCCGGAGTTGGCCGTCATCGTCTCGCACACCCGCAGGAACAGCTCCTGGGGGACGCCGCAGATCTCTTCGACCATCTCGGGGGTGTAGCGGGCAAAGTGCCGCTTCACGATCTGGAAGACGCACCGTGGATCCTGCATCGTCGTGTCCTGGGGCGGCTCGGCCACCGCCTGCGCGCCCCCTGATCCGTGCGACTCCCCCCGGCCGGACGCGCTGACGGACGTCTGGTGGGGCTGGCCGTCGCCCGCAGCCTCGCCGCTACCGCCCTCTTCCTCCTGGACGCGCTCTTCGAAGCGCTGGTCGCGCTCGCCCGATGCCGCCTGCACGTCGACGCCCTCGTACCGCCAGCTCTCGGTGTCATAGCTCCGCTCGTCCTCGAGCAGGCCGGAGAAGACCCCGTCGAGGTCCTCGGTGTCCTTGAAGTCTTCGTTCACGATCGTCGGGGCATTGGTGAACGTCTCGACGTACTCGCGGAAGTACTTCTGGTGCTCGATGACGTAGTTGATGATCCCGCCGAGGAAGGCGATGTCGGTTCCCGCCCGGAGTGGGACGTGGACGTCGGCCAGGGCGCTGGTGCGGGTGTAGCGGGGGTCGACGTGGATCAACGTCGCTCCCCGGGCCTTGGCCTCCATCACCCACTGGAAGGCGACCGGGTGACACTCGGCGAGGTTCGAGCCCTCGATGACGATGCAGTCGGAGTTCTGCAGGTCACCCGGGAAGGTGGTGGCGCCTCCCCGGCCGAACGAGGTCCCCAAACTGGGGACCGTGGAGGAGTGTCATATGCGGGCCTGGTTCTCCACCTGCACGACGCCCAACGCCGTGTAGAGCTTCTTCATCAGGTAGTTCTCTTCGTTGTCCAGGGTCGCACCGCCCAGGCTGGCAACGCCCATGGTGCGGCGCACCCGCTTGCCGTCCTGCTCCCACTGCCAGGTCCGTCGCCGAGTCTCGATCACCCGGTCGGCGACCATCTCCATCGCCTGGGAGAGGTCGAGGACCTCCCAGTCAGTGGCGTGGGGGCGGCGGTGGAGCACCTCGAAACGGCGGGTCTCGCCCGTCGTCAGCTGGAGGCTTGCGGCGCCCTTGGGGCACAGCCGGCCGCGGCTGAGCGGGGAGTCGGGGTCGCCCTCGATCTGGACGACCTTCTCGTCCTTCACGAAGACGTTCTGGCCGCACCCGACGGCGCAGTAGGGGCAGACCGACTTCACCACCTTGTCGGCGTCGGCGATGCGGGGACGGAGCTGCGAGGAGCGCGCGGACTTGGACGCGGCGCCGCGGCCCGACTTGTCCTTGCCCCCGAACTGGCGGACCACTGGCCAGTCCGAGATGTTCACCCGCGAGATCGTCATCGTGTCGCTGCCTTCCGTTCGTCGGTGGTCGGTGGGTCGCAGTCGGATGGGTCGATGCCTGGTGGGTCGATGCCTGGTGGGTCGATGTCTGGTGGGTCGATGCCTCGTGGTCCGACGGCCGGTTCGGTCACGGCGGCGGGGCCTGCTCCCCGTCGCCAGTCTCCGACTCCGCCTTGCCCCGGCGATCGGCCTCCCGGAACGTGGCGCCGAGCTCGCGCCGGGCCTCGATCGACAGGTCCCTTCGGATGGCCAGGAGGGCGACGTCCTCGAACGCGACATGCTTGCGGGCCGCCTTCTCGAGCTCCTCTGCCAGCTCGTCGAATTCCTCGTCGCTGGCGTCCAGCTCGCCCAGCCGCTGCAGGAGGTCCTTGCCTTCCTGCTCCTGCCGGAGCGCCTCGGAGGCGATCTCGTGGCCGTCCTCGAACTGCTGGCGTACGACGGGCCAGAAGTGCTGCTGCTCGGTCGCCTCGTGCTGGGAGAGCATCACCGTGATCATGTCGACGATCGCCTTGCGCCGGGACAGGTGGACGGGCGAGCCACCGGACGTCACCCCGGGGAGGGTCTCGACCTGCTTGAGCATGGCCGTCACCTGGTCGTGGACGCGGGTGAGGACGGTACAGATG
>JBOGGF010000500.1:0-2409 GCA_050743965.1 Acidimicrobiales bacterium | reverse complement strand
GCCCGGCGCGGTGCGGGGCGGTCCGACGGCGCGATTGGCGGCGGCGACGGCGGCGTCGAGGGACGTGGTTGTGCGGTCGGTGTCGGTCATGTGCCTCCTGTCGACGGATTACTTGTCGTGCCGGCGCTGCTCAGACCGGCGAGTTCTGCCCCTGCGCGACGGCGACGTCCTCGACGGCGGGGGGCGCGCCGTCACGCCCGAGCACCGTCCACGCCGCGCCAACCACCGCGCCCACGTCGAGCCCGTAGTGGCGGAAGAGCCACTGGGCGCTCGACGCCTGGGCGAAGGTGTCGGCGATTCCCACCCGCCGCAGCGGGCGTCCGGCCCCGGCCTCGGCCAGGACCTCGGCCACGGCCGACCCGAGGCCGCCGACGATCGAGTGGTTCTCGGCCGTGACGACGGCCCGGGTGCCGGCGGCCGCCCGCAGCACCGCGGCGCGATCGATCGGCTCGAGGGTCGGGACGTTGACCACGGCGGCCGCCACGCCGGCGCCGGCGAGGGCTTCGGCGGCACGCAGCGCCGTGGGCACCAGCATTCCGGCGGCGAGGATCGCCACGTCGTCGCCCAGCCGAAGCCACTGGGCCTGCCCCAGCTCGAGGTGGTGGCGGTCGTCGAAGAGGACCGGGACCTCGCCCCGCTTGAGCCGGAGGTAGCACGGTCCCTCGTGGGCGGCGAGGAGGCCGACGGCCTGGCGTACCTCGGTGGCGTCGGCGACGTCGAGCACGGTCATGTTGGGAAGGGCGCGCATGAGCGCCACGTCGTCGATCGCCTGGTGCGACGGGCCCCCGGGGCTCGACAGCCCGGGCATGAAGCCGACGAGCTTCACGTCGAGGCGCGGGTAGGCGACCTGGAGGGCGATCTGCTCGAACGGCCGGCGGGTGGCGAAGACGCCGAAGGTGTGGACGAAGACGCACCGCCCGGCCCGGGCCAGCCCGGCGGCGATGCCCACCAGGTTCTGCTCGGCCATGCCGACGTTGACGAACTGGTCCGGCAGCTCGTCGCGGATGAGGTCGGTCTCCGTCTGCCGGGTGAGGTCGGCGCCGAGGGCGATGACGTCGGGCCGCTCGCGGGCGAGCGCCAGGAGGGCCGTGCCGTAGGGCTTGAGCGTGGTCGCCCACGGGAAGTCGAGCAGCCCGGTGCTACCGGCTGCGGTGTCGCTCGAGGCCGCTGCCGCACCGTCGGGTGCCACCGCGCCGACGGGTTGCCCGCCGCCCGAGGCCGTCACCGACGGGCTCCCTGCGGTGCCGGGTCGGTGCCGCCACCGAGGTCGTCCAGGGCCTGCTCGGCGCCGCCCGGCCCGAGGGCGACGAAGTGGGCGTCGGCGGCGGCCGCCAGTGACGGGAAGCCTGCCCGCATGCTGGTGCGGGCGAGGACGACCGATGGTCGCCCATCCACGGCGGCGGCGGCCCGGAAGGCGTCGAGGACGGCCTGCACGTTGTGGCCGTCGACCTCGTGGACGTCCCACCCGAAGGCGCGCCACTTGTCGGCGAGGGGCTCCAGGGTGGTGACCGTCGCCACCGGCCCGTCGACCTGGGAGCCGTTGCAGTCGAACACGGCGGTCAGGGCGCTGAGGCCGTGGTGGGCGGCGAACATCGCGGCCTCCCACACCTGGCCCTCCTCCATCTCGCCGTCGCTGCAGAAGGCGTAGGTTCGGCGGTCCTCGACGGCGAGCGCATCGGCGAGTGCCAGCCCCACGGCGACCGACAGCCCCTGGCCCAGGGCCCCACAGGTGGCGGCGACGAGCGGCGTGCGGTCGGTCGAGATGCTCTCGAGCCAGCTGCCGTCGACACCATACGTGGCCAGGGCGTGCTCGGCCAGCAGCCCCGCCTCGGCGGCCGCGGCGTAGTGGGTGATGACGTAGTGCCCGGGGGACAGGACGAACCGGTCGACGTCGTGGCGGAGCACCGCCCGGTAGAGCACGGCGAAGACGTCCGCCGAGGACATGGCCTGCCCCAGGTAACCCAGGCCGGCGGGGGCGACCATCTGGACCGCCCGGCGGCGGATGCGCCGGGCCGCGTCCGCCAGCTCGGCAGGGTCCGTGGTGGGCGGTCGGCGATCGCCGGGCGCAGCAGCGACCGCCGGCGGCGTGGCACGCCCGGGCCCGGCCGGGACCGTTGTAGTTCCTGCGCCCATACGGCGACCCCCCTTTCCGTTGGCACTGCCGCCGCCGCCCTGCCGTCGCGGGCGCCAGCCGCCGTGGCCTTGCCGGGTCAGCCCGTGCCGGTGGCCAGGTGGCTGAGCCAATTCGCATTCTTATGCCGTCTAGGCTCCCGCTGTCAAGGGTCGTGCAGTGTCGAGGGCCGTGCAGGTGGCGCGGGGCTGTGGCGCGGCCGCCCAGGGGACCGAGGGCGCACCTGGAGGCGAGCGGGTGACCGAGATGGCGACCGACCCCGTCGACGGCGGGCCGCC
>JBOGGF010000499.1:0-2624 GCA_050743965.1 Acidimicrobiales bacterium | reverse complement strand
GCGACGGCGCGTACTCGGATGTTGGCGGCGAGGCCGGCTGCCCGGGCGAGGCTCGGGCAGTGCCGGCTCACCAGCGGCGACGTGGTGATGGCGTGCAGCGTGACGCCTGCGCCGATCTGGAGGGCGCCGTCCACCTCGGCGATACCCTGCAGCTCGGGGACCCGTCCGAGCCACACCACGCGCCCGGCCTCGAGGAGGCCGGTCTTCAGCAGCAGCGCCAACGCCGTGCCGCCGCCGAGGAGGTGCGTATCGCTCGCGCCGAGAGCGCCGAGCGCCTCATCGAGCGTGGCCGGCGCCAGGAACTCAGTGGTCGGCACGGTAGGCGTCCACGGCGGCGCGGATGGCTCGATAGCCGGTGCAGCGGCACAGGTTGCCGGCCATGAGGGCGGTGACTTCGACATCGGAGCTCGGTGCACGGCTGTCGGTGGCGTCGGCCCCGTAGCCCCCGTCGGTGTCGGGGCGGTTCGCCACCCACCAGGCCGTCGTCACCTGGCCCGGCGTGCAGAACCCGCACTGGAGCGCGGCGGCGTCGGCGAAGGCGTCGACGAGCGCCGGGTCGCCAGCGGTCAGGCCTTCTGCCGTCCACACGGTCGCCTCCTCGGCCATGCCGGCCAGGTACAAGCAGGCGCTCACCGGGAGATCATTCACGATCACGGTGCAGGCGCCGCAGACGCCGACCCAGCAGCCTTCCTTGGCGGCCGTGCACCCGGCGCGGCGCACGACATCGAGCAGCGGCTCGGTCGGCTCGGCGTCGACCTCAACCACGTTGCCGTTCAGCGTGAACCACATCGCCTCTCCCCGCTCACGGCCGCGCTCACGCGACACCCTCCGCCGGCCCGGCAGCCGGTGCCTTCCCCACCGGTCCGATCCGGATCGCGTCGTTGGCCGCCTGGATGGCGTCCCACACGTCCTCGGCCCGCAGCGGCACCCGGCGCAGCCGGACGCCGGTGGCGGCGAAGACGGCGTTGGCGATGGCCGGGGCGACCGGGGGGTTCACCAGCTCACCGATCGACTTGACATTGGCGGAACCCACCCCCTTGCCCCCCTCGAGGAGCTCGGTCCGCAGTGCCGGCAGGTCGCGCACCGAGGGGATCTTGAACTCGCCGAGGTTGGCCGCCCACACCTGGCCGTCCTCCAGCGCAAGGTCCTCGTAGAGGGCGAAGCCGATGCCCATGGTCGCCCCGCCGTCGATCTGGCTCTGGTGGGAGGACGGGTGGACCACCGTCCCCACGTCCACCACGCTCACCAGGTCGAGCAGCGTGATCTCGCCGGTGGCAGGGTCGACCGCCACCTGCGCCACTTGCGCGCAGTAGGAGGTGATCGGCTCCTCCAGCTGGCCATGGAGCTCGACAACGATCGCGTCCTCGTCGGCCCGGGCCAGCCAGCGCTCGGCGGCGAGCCCGGCGGCGGCGGCGAGCGTTGCCGTGACACGGCTGCCACCCACGCCCTGGTCCCCGGGCAGCCGGCCGGTCGGGAGGTGGCGGACGTGGACGTGCTCTGGATCGAGGGCGAGGGCACGGGCGAGCACGTCGCGCACGACGGTGTGGCTGCCGGTCCCAGTGTCGGGGACGGCGATGCCGACGTCGAGGTGGCCGTCGGCCCGTTCGGCCAGGCGGAGGCTGGTGTAGCCGAGGCCGGTAGGGCGGTCATAGAGGGCGAGCCCCACGCCGTAGCAGGTGCCCGGCGGTGCGGCGACGCGGACGATCGAGCGCTCGGCTCGATCGAGGACCTCGGCGCCGCGGTGCTCGGCGAAGCGGACGCCCTCGTGGCCGGTCTCCCCGGTGTGGACGACGTTGCGCCGGCGGATCTCCCACGGGGAGAGCCCGATGCGGACGGCCAGCTCGTCGAGCGCCGACTCGACGGCGAAGGTGATCTGGGGAGAGCCCGGTGCCCGGGCGTGCCCTTTGGGCACGGTGTTGGTATAGGCGATGCGGGACTCGACGGAGGCGGCGTCGAACCGGTACGAGCTGGCGGCGTGACCGATGCCGCGCAACGACACCTCGGGCATCGGCTTGTACCCGGCGTATGCGCCGCCGTCGACCACGGCATCGACGACGAGGCCGACCAACCGGCCGTCGGGGTCGCAGCCGATGCGGACCCGGATCGACGAAGGATGGCGCGGGTTGGTGGCAGCGAGGTCCTCGGCGTAGCGCAGGGCCAGGCGTACTGGCCGGCCGATCAGGCGGGACAGCTCGGCGCACAGCGGGCCGGCCATCGGCGACCCCTTCCCGCCAAAGTCGCCGCCGATCGCCACCGGGTGGAGCTCGATCGAAGCTGCCGGGAGGCCCAGGCAGGCGGACAACTGCTCCAAGAGGCGGTAGGGCGTCTTGTTCGGGAGCCAGAGATCGAGCGTCGCCTCCTCGGCGTTCCACCGGGCGACACAGCACTGCGGCTCCAGGTAGCCCTGGTGTCCGGCGGGGGTGACGTACGTCTCGTCCAGCACGTGGGCGGCACCGGCGAGCACCGCATCGGTGGCGTCCCGTGTGCCGCGCGCGGAGCGGGACTGGAGGTTGGGCGGATCGTCGGGCGTGACGACGGCGCGGGCGTAGTTCCATGGGGCTTCGTGGACCGGCGGTGCACCGGGTCGGAGCGCTGCCTCGGCGGTGACGACCGCGGGCAGCGGG
>JBOGGF010000498.1:0-6115 GCA_050743965.1 Acidimicrobiales bacterium | reverse complement strand
GGCGACGGCACGGGCGGGCGCGGGCGCGAGGGCGCCGCTGCCGCTCCCGTTGCCGTTGGGGGCGGCGAGCTGGCCCGCACGATCGGGGAGCTGGGGGGGGGGAACGCCGATACCGGCTGGCTCCAACACCAGGGCTTCAGCGCCCAGCCGGGGCAGTCCCTGGTGCTCCGGGCGGCGGCGGGCCCACCCTCGATCGTGCTGCTCGGCCTCGGCCGGCCAGGGTCGGTGGACGCCGAGCGGTGGCGCCGGGCCGGCGCCGCCCTGGTCCGGGCGGCCGGCGAGGGGGGAACGGCGGCGGTCCTGGTCCCGGCCGAAGCCCTCGGGGCGCGAGCGGACGGCCCCGGTGCCGCGGCGGTCGGTGCCACGGCGGTCGGTGCCGCCCTGGCCGAGGGGGCGGTCCTCGCTGCCTACCGGTTCGACGGGTACCGCTCGACACGGCGGTCCCGCACGGTCGATCGGGTGGTCGTGGTCGGTGCCGGCGACGAGCTCGGTGCCGGCGTTCGGCGGGGTGCCCGGGCGGCGTTGGCGGCAGCGCTGGCCCGGGACCTGATCAATACGCCACCAAGCGACCTGACCCCTGCCGTCCTGGCCGACCGGGTGGCGGAGCTGCTCGCGGGGCGGGACCGCACCACGGTGGAGGTGTGGGACGAGGACCGGATCGCAGCCGAACGACTCGGCGGCCTCCTCGGTGTGAGCCGGGGGTCGGCCCAGCCGCCCCGGTTCGTCCGCGCCACCTACGAACCGCCCAGCGGCGCTCCTGACGCCGCCCACGTCGTCCTCGTGGGCAAGGGGATCACGTTCGACTCGGGTGGGCTGTCCCTCAAGAGCGCCGAGGGCATGACCACGATGAAGACGGACATGAGCGGCGCCGCCATCGTGCTCGCCGCCCTGTCGGCCTGCGCCGACCTCGCGGTGCCCATCCGGGTCACGGCGCTGGCACCCATCACCGAGAACATGCCGGGCGGGGGCGCCCTCAAGCCCGGTGACGTCCTCACCGCCCGCAACGGCTCGACCATCGAGGTGCTCAACACCGACGCCGAGGGCCGGCTGGTCCTTGCCGACGCCCTGTCGATGGCGGCGGAGCTGGCGCCCGACGCCATCGTCGACGTCGCCACGCTCACCGGAGCGGCGACGGTCGCCCTCGGCACCGGGATGGGTGCCCTCTTCGGCAACGACGACCATCTCGTCGAGCGGGTGCGGGCGGCCGGCGCCCGGTCGGGCGAGCGCCTGTGGCCGATGCCGTTGCCCGACGACTACGGCGAGCACATCGACTCCGACGTCGCCGACATGAAGAACGTCGGCCGTCCGGGCCAGGCGGGCGCCATCGCCGCCGCCATGCTGCTCGCCCGGTTCGTGGGCGCGGTGCCATGGGC
Source organism: Acidimicrobiales bacterium (assembly GCA_050743965.1). Classification (GTDB taxonomy): domain Bacteria; phylum Actinomycetota; class Acidimicrobiia; order Acidimicrobiales; family RAAP-2; genus DAHUZJ01. Next base: position 4,742 of record JBOGGF010000498.1, on the reverse strand, counting down.
GCACCTGGACATCGCCGGAACCGGCCGGTCGACCGAGAACAGCGGCTACCTGTCCAAGGGTGGCACCGGGTTCGGCGTGCGCACGCTACTGGCGTTCCTCGAGGGCAACGTCTCGGCCCCGGGCACAGCCCCGGGCACAGCCACCTGAGCAGACGCCCACCGGGCCGACTCGTAGGCAAGCGCGGGGTGGACCCCCCATGCCGTGAGGCGGCGCTCTACCGTGAGCGGCACCCCGTCGAGGGCCAGGGCGTCGACGGCGAGCAGGCGGGCACGGTGACGGGCGGCCTCGGCGGCTGACGGCGGCTGCTCCCACCGGATATGGCGCTGCCGGAGCGGCTCGGGCAGGCGGGCGAGGTGGTGCTGAGGAAGCGGTCCGAGCATGCGCCGCACCGCCACCTCCTCGGGGCCTTGCGCCCGGAGGACCCCGAACCGGGCGCACCGTCGCAGTGCCCGCAGCAGGGGAGCATGACGGCTGTCCGTCCCGCCGACGCCGAGCGATCGGGCGACCAGGCCGAGGTCGACTTCGCACCCGTCCGGCGAGCGGTCGAGCTCGTCGGCGAGCCGGCGGACGAGCAGGGTGGCGCTGGGACCCAGCACGGGAAGCCAGAACAGCTCGACATAGGCCGACCGAGGGTCGACGCCGGTGGACTCGACGAGCGGATCGGTCCACGGGACCACGTGCACCGCCGCGGGAGTGGGGATCCGGCGGGTGGAGGGAGGGGACATGGCTCGAGCGTGCCGCGCCCACCTTGCCGGGCACCTCGCTGTCGACCATGCCGGTGGGCCCGGGGTCGGTGAGCCCGGGGTCGGTCGGAGTAACCTCTCCAATGATTCTGGCTGCCACCTTGGAGCGGCTGGAGCGGCTGGAGCGGCAGGCCGGTGGGGAGCTGGGTGGGACGGGGACTGCCATATGGGGATGACGGGGACAGAGCACGCGCAGCGGAGTGACTCGGGCTCGGGCCTCGGCTCCCAACTGCGCGACCTGGCCCGTGTGCTGGCAGCGGTGGCAACCGCGGGCGGTACGGACGAGATCGCCTCGGTGGCCACGGGCCGGACGCTGGTGGCCCTAGGTGCCGACGCGGCGTCGCTGTGCATCGTCGACCAGGTCGACGGCCAGCTCCGAGTGGCCGGTACGGCCGGGATCGGCGAAGAGGGGCTGGGTGGCTGGCCGACGATCGCCCCGGAGAAGCAGAACGCGGTGGCCGAGGCCGCCCGGACCGCGAGCGTGGTGACCGCGGCGAGCAGCGAGGAGATCCGGCGCCGATGGCCGGACCGCTTCGAATCGAGCGAGCGGGAGCGGTCCGTAGCGGCAGTGCCGCTGCTGGCGGCCGGTCGGCACCTCGGCGTGCTGGCCCTGTCGTTCCCTTCGCGCGTCGAGCTGTCGGGCGACGACCGGGAGTACCTCCGGGCGGTCGCCGACACCTGCGCGTTGGCCCTCGAACGAGCCAGGGCCACGGAGGCGGCCATCGATGCCGCCACCCGGCTGGCCTTCCTGGCCGATGCGTCCGCCGCCCTGTCGTCCTCGCTCGACTACGAGTCGACGCTACGGGTCGTGGCCGACCTGGCCGTTCCCAAGCTGGCCGACTGGTGCGCGATCGACCTGCTCGAGGACGGTCGGCTGCGGCGCGTGGCGATCAGCCACCTGGACCCGGTCAAGCTCGACCTGGCGGCGGAGCTGCAGGAGCGGTTCCCCACCGACATGAACGCCCCGAGCGGGGCACCGGCGGTGGCTCGCACCGGGCAGTCAGAGCTGATCGTCTCGGTCGACGACGAGCTCCTCGACCGGCTCGGCGTCGACGACGAGCTGCGCCGGGTGGTGCGCCAGCTGCAGTTGCACAGCGCGCTCACCGTCGCGTTGAAGGCGAGGGACCGGACCCTCGGCATCCTCGCCTTCGTCTATGCCGAGTCCCGCCGCCACTACCGGGCCGATGACGTCACCCTGGCCGAGGACCTGGCCCGCCGGGCGGCGGTGGCCATCGACAACAGCCAGCTGTACACCGAGACCCTCCAGGTCGCCCTGCAGCTGCAGCACGCCGTGCAGCCGGCGGGCTTCCCGGAGCTCACCCGGTTCGAGGTCGGCGTCCACTACAGCCCGGCCGGACGGACCCAGGTCGGCGGTGACTTCTACGACGCCATCGAGCTCCCCGACGGGCGGCTGGTCGTGCTGGTCGGCGACGTGATGGGCAGGGGCGTCACCGCAGCGGCGTGGATGGCTCGGCTGCGCTCCGCCGTCCGCGCTTTCGTGGCCGTTGACCCCGATGCGCGGTCGGTGTGCCGCCGGCTCGACCGGCTCTTCGAGCTCGACAGCCCCGACGGTCAGATCTTCACCATGGTCTACGCCGTCCTCGACCCCGACGGCACCGCCACGATCGTCACCGCCGGGCACCTTCCCCCGATCGTGGTCGATGCACACGGCAACACCCGCATCGTGGAGCTCCCGCGCCACCCACCCTTCGGCGTCGGCGCCCGCGACCGACCGGCGGCCGTTGTCCAGCTGGCGGCGGGCGACGTGGTGCTGCTCTACACCGACGGACTGGTGGAACGGCGGGGGGAGGATATCGACGACGGCATAGCCCGCCTGGTCGATCTCGCGGCCACGGTCGGCGGCGAGGTGAGCGACCGCAGCGTCACCGAGCTGGCGGATCGCCTCCGCTCGGCCGGGCACGACGACGACGTCACCGTCCTGGCGGCGCGGCAGCGCGACCCCGGCGGTGGGTGAGCTCGTTCATGCGGTGCAGCGGAGGCGCGGGCACAGGGCAGCCACGCGTGCCATGAGAGCGAAACCACGCCGGTCGTGAGGCCGAAGGTAGTGTGGCGCGGTCGCCGGGTGCTCGGCGACGAGCATGCGCCCGTAGCTCAGAACGGTTAGAGCACCGGCCTTGTAAGCCGGAGGTCGCGGGTTCAAGTCCCGCCGGGCGTTCCAGTGCAGGTCAGGCAGTCCAAGTGAATTCGCGACATTTGTGTATCAACGGTTGCCCGGCGTGCTCTGGGCGACGTGGACATCCCTCGCCTGAGGGTTGCGCTTGCGAGCGCTCGGCTGAGGGCGGCGCGCCGCCTTCTCCGCAGCGACGGCGCGCACGCGCAGAAGTGCCGCCAACGGCTGGCCCGGCTGGCCCTGGTGGCCGCTGCCGTGCCCGCTACCACCCTGTCCGCCGTGACGCTGGCCGGCAGCCCCAGCGCCGGCGCGGCGACGACAGCAATTCCCACGGTCACGGCCGTCTCGCCGGTCGACGGACCCGTGGTCGGTGCCGCCGCGCCGCCGCCCGTCAACAGGGAAGCCGGTGCCTTCCCCGTGTACGGGGAGGCGACGGGCAACGACTCCCTTGCCGTGGCGCCGGTCAAGGTGGGGGACCTCGTGGTGCTCTCGATGCAGCTGCACACGTCTGGGGTACTCATCAGCGGCATCAGCGGAGGGAACGTCGCATCCTGGCAGCGGGCCGTCTCCTACACGAACACCACCACGGACTCGCTGCACTACGAGGTGTGGTGGGGTGTCGCCGCCGCGACCGGCCCCGCCACCGCGACGATCAACTACACCGGCGCGGCTTCCCAGTTCCCGATCGAGCTGGTGGCGGATTCGTTCACCACCGCCACGCCGCTGACATGGTCGGTCGTGGCGACGGGCGGGTCGTCGAACCCGTCGTCGAGCTCGACTACGTTCCCGCCGCTCACCAGCGGCACAGCGACCGACCAGCTGTACTGGGGCGTGTCCGAGGAGGAGTCCGCCGGCACATCGACCCCGACGCCGGGGTTCGCCGGCAACGACACCGCCAACGCCAATTGCTTCCTGTACGACGGCGGCCTCACGCCTGGCACCGTCTACGCCCCGACCTGCGGTGAGTACCCGGCCAACGTCTCGACGGCGGCGGGGGTGATCTTCGCCGCCGGCGGAGCAAGCACTTCGAATGGCACAGGCGGCACGGCGGTCACCGTCACCGGGACCAATTTCGCCGCCGGTGACACGGTCCACTTCGGCGGGTCCTCGGCCACCTCGGTCACCGTCGCTTCCTCCACCAGCATCACGGCCGTCGCCCCTCCGGGGAGCCCGGCCGTCGTGGGCGGCACGGTGGACGTGACGGTGACCGGGCCGGGCGGAACCAGCGCCACCAGCCCAGCGGACGAGTTCACGTACCTGGTCACCAGCACGTCCTATGCCATCTCGCTCAGCACCAGCGGTACCACCCCGGGCATCGGCGCGCCCGTCACCCTGACGGCGACGGCCAACAGGGACGTCGGCCCGACCCCCTATGGCATGTCGATCGTCGATGCCTCGACCGGGGTCATCGTCTCGCATGCCGGTACCGGATCCACGTTCAGCGCCGTCGTCAGCCAGGATGCGGCTCTGACGCAGCGCTACGTGGCCGAGATCGACAATGCCGGCGGCATCAACATCCAGGCGAGCTCACTGCCAGTGGTCGTGACCTGGAGTGGCTCGGTGCCCCCGCCGCCCACAACGGGGCCGCCGCCCACCTACACCGAGGCCAACGGCTTCCCCATCTACGCCAGGGCGTCCGGCCTCTCGTCCATCTCCCTCGCGCCCATGGCGGTCGGTGACCTGGTCGTCCTCGTGGTGGAGCTCCATTCGGGTGCCGGTCCCACCGTGACCGGGCTGTCGTCGCCCAACATCACCTGGGCATCGACCGCCAGCGCCGTCGACACCGACACCTCGGTGCCCCTCCACCTAGAGGTCTGGTCCGGCGTGGCCACGTCGGCGAGCGCGGGGACGACCACGGTCACCTACT
>JBOGGF010000497.1:0-1631 GCA_050743965.1 Acidimicrobiales bacterium | reverse complement strand
GGTGAACCTCCCCGAGGTCGTGCGGGGGGCCCTGTTCGCCCGCTACTCCCGATCGGCCAAGAGCCTGCGGAGGCTGTTCCTGGACGAGTTCGTCGGGGACCTGGACATCAGCGGGGACCACACGGTCGACGCCACGGTGGGCGTGGCCCGGGCTCAGGCGCTCTACGGCCGGGTCTTCGTCGACTACGGCGACGACTCGGTGGCCCAGCTCGGCGGGGTCCATCTCGCCTGCGAGCAGGCGTCCAACCTCCTCACCAAGGTGCTCGAGCGAGGTCGGCTGATGGCCTACCTCGAACAGTCGACCCGCTACGTCGGCTACGACAGGCGCCTCTCCAACGGCCATTACCGCTACCACCGCCCCCCCGAGATCCTCGACTCGCCCCTGGGCGCCCGGTACGTGGGCGAGATGGACCGGATGTTCGACACCTACGCCGCCGTCCTGCCGCGCCTGGTGGCGTGGCTGACCGCGCGCTACCCGCGCCGCCCCGGGGACTCGGACTTCGCGCACCGCCAGGCGATCCGGGCCAAGGCGCTGGATGCGGCGCGGGGCCTGTTGCCGGCGGCGTCCCTCTCCAACATCGGCATGTACGGCAGCGGCCAGTCCTACGAGCTGCTCCTCTTGCGGATGCGCTCCCACCCGCTGCCCGAGGCGCGCCACTACGCCGACCTCATGCTCACCGAGCTGCGCAAGGTCATTCCCTCCTTCCTCCAGCGGGTGGACCGGCCGTCACGCGGGGGCGAGTGGTCCGCCTACCTCTCGACCACCCGGGAGGAGACGGCCGCCGTGGTGGAGCGGCTGTGGTCCGCCGGGGACCCGGACCCGGCTTCGGATCCGGTCCCGGGCGACGCCACCGGGGGGCTCGGCCACGGCGACGACGCGGCACCGGCGGTCCGCCTCGTCGACTTCGACCCCGAGGGCGAGGACAAGGTCCTGGCGGCGATCTGCACCGCACACCTCGACGTCACCGAGTCCCGGGCGCTCGCCATGGTCCGGCGCCTGGGCGCCGACGAGCGCGCCGCCCTCATGTCCGCCTACGTCGGAGACCGGCAGAACCGCCGCCACCGCCCGGGCCGCGCCTTCGAACGCACCGACTACCGTTTCGAGCTGGTGACCGACTACGGCGCCTTCCGGGACCTCCAGCGGCACCGGATGCTCACCGTCGAATGGCAGCCCCTCACCGCGTCGCTCGGGTACGACGTTCCCGAGCTGATCGAGGAGGCCGGCGAGGAGTCGGCGTACACCGACTCGATGGAGCGGTCCGGGGCGCTCCACGAGGCGCTGGCGGCCGACTTCCCCCCGCAGGCACCCTACGGCGTGGCCTTGGCGTTCCGCCTGCGCTACCGCATGCAGATGAACGCCCGGGAGGCCATGCACCTCATCGAGTTGCGGTCGGGATCCCAGGGCCATCCCAGCTACCGTCGGGTGGCCCAGGAGATGCACCGGGCCATCGACGAGGTCGCCGGGCACCACCACCTGGCCGCGGCCATGCGGTTCGTGGACCACGGGAGCCACGACCTCGAGCGACTCGAGGCCGAGCGGCGGGCCGAGGCCCGTCGAGCCGCGCTGGCCGCGGGCGACGGCGCCCGACCGGTGTCCGGTGGCGGCGAGGGTGCGGGGGCCGGTGTTGGGC
>JBOGGF010000496.1:0-16032 GCA_050743965.1 Acidimicrobiales bacterium | reverse complement strand
CGCCCCCGCCGCTCGCGCCCCCGCCGTGCCCGTCGGCCCCGGCGCCCCACCGGCCGGGCTCCGGGACCTCCCGTGGCGCCGGACCCGTGATCCCTGGCGGGTCCTCGTCAGCGAGACGATGCTCCAGCAGACCCAGGTCGCCCGGGTCCTCGGGCCCTACCGGGTCTTCGTCGCCCGGTTCCCGACCCCGGCGGCTTGCGCCGGCGCCCCCGCCGGCGAGGTAGTCCGGGCGTGGGCCGGTCTCGGGTACAACCGGCGAGCGCTCCACCTCCACGCGGCGGCGTCGGCCTGCGTCGAGCGCCACTGTGGTGCCGTGCCGGCGAGCCTGGACGAGCTCCGGGCGTTGCCGGGGGTGGGTGCCTACACCAGCCGGGCGGTGCTGGCCTTCGCCTTCGAGGTACCCGTGGGCGTAGTGGACACCAACGCGGCAAGGGTCCTCGCCCGCGCCGTGGCCGGCCGGGCGCTCCGGCCGGCGGAGGCCCAGGCGCTCGCCGACCGGCTGGTGCCGCCCCGGCGGGCGTGGGCGCACAACCAGGCCATGCTCGACGTGGGGGCGGGCTACTGCACCAGCCGGGGGCCGGCGTGCGGATCGTGCCCCCTGCGGCGGCGCTGCAAGTGGGGCGGTGGCGGGCGGGCCGGTCCCGACCCGGCGGCCGGCTCGGCCGGCACCTCCCGGCCACAGTCGCCCTTCGCCGGGTCCGCCCGCCAGGGCCGGGGTCGCCTCGTGGCTGCCCTGCGGACCGGACCGGTGGCGGTACCGGACCTCGCCGCGGCCGCCGGCTGGCCCGGCGAGCCGGTGCGTGCCCGGCGGGCGGCCGAGGCGCTCGTGGCCGAGGGCCTGGCCCGGTGGTCGAGGGCGTCGCTGTCGCTGGACTGACAGTCGCCGACCCGAGCGCGAACGGTCGGCACCGTGATCATCGTGGGCGAACGCGAACGCGAACGCGACCGTGCCCGGCGGAGGCGGCGCCGGCAGCGGATACCGTGGTGGCGGTGCAGGTGACCTTCTACGGCGTGCGGGGCTCGTGCCCGTGCGCGGGCGAGCGCTACCGCCGCACCGGCGGCAATACGTCGTGCGTCCTCGTCACGGTGGAGGGGGAGCCACCGCTCATCCTCGACCTCGGCACCGGGCTCCGGGCCCTGGGGGAGGCGCTCCGCCCGGCACTGCGTTTGGCCGGGCACCCCCTGCGCGCCAATGCGCTGCTCACGCACCTGCACTTCGACCACATCCTGGGCCTGCCGTTCTTCGGGCCGCTGCACGACGCCGGGGCCCAGCTCGCGGTCTACGGACCGCGCCAGCAGGGCGCCGACCTCCACGAGACGCTGCACGGCGCCGTGCGGCCGCCCTTCTTCCCGGTCCCCATGTCCGAGCTCGGCGGGGATGTCGCGCTCCACGAGGTGGGCGACGACGACTTCGTCCTCGGTGCCTGCGAAGTGCGGGCCCGGCGGGTCCCGCACCCGGGCGACACCCTGGGCTACCGGGTGGAGGCCGGGGGACAGGTCCTCGCCTACCTGCCCGACCATCAGGCACCGCTGGACCGGCGAGACGTGCCCGAGGCCGTCCTCGAGCTGTGCGACGGCGCCGATGTGCTGGTGCACGACGGGCAGTACACCGACGACGAGTTCGCCGGGAAGTGCGACTGGGGCCACTCCACCGTGGACTACGCCGTCCGTGTCGCCGCCGAGGCCAAGGTGCGGCACCTCCTCCTGTTCCACCACGACCCCTCGCACGACGACGAGCAGGTGGAGCAGCTGGTGGCGCGAGCACGGCAGCTGCCCGACGCCCGGCAGCTGGGGGAGGTGTCCCTCGCCCGCGAGGGCATGACGGTCGACCTGGGCGCATGCCCGGCCGGATGAGCGGGCTTCCGGCGCCCGAGGACGGCCAGCCGTTCGACACCGCCCGGTTCCGGGACGTGCTCGGCCACTTCGCAAGCGGGGTCACCGTTGTCACGGCGATGGAGGACGGCCGGCCGGTGGGCTTCACGTGCCAGTCCTTCACCTCGCTGTCGCTCGATCCGCCGATGGTCGTGCTCGCCCCGTCCAAGTCGTCGACGAGCTGGCCGAGGATCGCCCGGGCCGGGGCCTTCTGCGTCAACGTGCTCGGGGAGGGCCAGGTGGACGTCGGGCGGGCTTTCGCCGTCTCTGGCGGCGACAAGTTCGCCGGGGTGGCGTGGCGCCCGGGGACGATCGGGACGCCGGTGCTCGACGGTTGCCTTGCGTGGGTGGAGTGCGATCTCGACGCCATCCACGACGCCGGCGACCACGAGCTCGTCACGGGGACGGTACGGGACCTGGGGGTCGGGTCGGGCGGGCCCCTGATCTTCTACCGCGGCCGGTACGGCCGGATGGGCCTGCTGCGCTGACCGGCTGTGGCCACGGGCTACCCTCGCGGGCCGTGCCCACCTTCCACCAGTCGAGCATCCAGGACGCCCTCGTGGTCGAGTCGGACGTCCACGGCGACGAGCGGGGCCGGTTCGTCGAGACCTATCGGCGCCAGTGGTTCCCGCTCGGGCGGGAGATGGTCCAGGCCAACCGGTCCGAGAAGGCGGCCGGGGCCGTGGTCGGCCTCCACTATCACCTCCACCAGGCCGACTACTGGTACGTCCTGCGGGGCCGGGCCCGGGTGGTGCTGCACGACCTGCGCCAGGGCTCGCCGACCGACGGCGTGACGGACGTGCTCGAGCTGGACGGCGCCGAGGATCGGGGCCTCTTCATCCCGCCGGGCGTCGCCCACGGCTTCGCCTCCCTGACCGATGTCCTGCTCTGGTACCTGGTCGACGGCTACTACAACCCGGCTGACGAGCTGGGGCTGGCGTGGGACGATCCCGTGCTCGCGATCGACTGGGGGATCGAGGCGCCGGTGCTGTCCTCCCGCGACCAGGCCAACCCCTTGCGGGCCGATATCGCCGACGCCGTGCGCCCGCGCGCCGGCCTCCGGACCTGAGGCTCCTACGCCCTGGCGCGCTCGGTGCCGCCGAGGAGGCCCAGCATCCCGGCCCGCACCACCTGCCGGGCGGTCCGCTGGCTCTGGCCCGAATTGCGCAGGTGCTCCCAGCACTCGGTGCTGCTGAGCGAGTCGAGGGCGCAGTGCAGGGCGGTGCGGGAGGGGCTGTCGACGGCTCGCAGCTCCGGTGCGAACACCCTGGCGACCCGCTCCTTGTGCCAGCGGTCCATGGCGGAGCGGTGCTCGCGGACCGTCTCGCAGCTGGGCTCCATGAGCCGGATGGCGCGGTGGAAGGGCAGCAGTGCCTCGAGGACGCTGGTGCGGTCGGCGACGAAGAGGTCGAGGCGCCGCTCGAGGGGGAGGTGCTCGTCGACGTCGGGAGCGGTGGTCCGGACCCATTCGAACATCTTGTCGGTGCCGTGGGAGTAGAGCCCCTCGACGTCGACGAAGTGTTGGTAGACGGAGCGCACCGACACCCGGGCACGGTCGGCGATGCGCTGGGCCGTCGGTGCGATGTCGCCCTCGCCGATCAGGTCCAGCAGCGCGCTGACGATCGCGTCCCGGGTCCGCAGTCCCCGTGCCCGCCGGCCGTCGACCTTCTCCATCGTCCCCGCCACGTGCACTCTCCTCCTCGCCTGGGGGCGCCCCCGCCAGCGTGCCCCCGCTCAGTGCATGGAGTTTGGCGCAATTGCAACGCTAGTGCGACTCCGCCATCCGCCCGAGCGCCTCGGACGTGTGCCGGCGGGGCGTCGCGGGTGCCGGACGAGCGATCCTGCCTGGTGCGGCTCGGCACCCGTACCGAAACCGGCACCGAAACCGGCAACCCTTCTCCCCGGATCGGGGCGGGCTGCTGGGCACCCCCGCGGCTGGCGAGCCCGCGCCCCCGCTGACCTGGGACTTCATGGTGAGAGGCCAGTCCACGCTTGATTTCGTCGACGACCCCCCGTTCCCATCCTGTTGAATGGGGGCATGCCGATTGTGGTGGCGGTGGTCGCGATCGTCGTGGTCGTCTTCGCCTCGGCCTGGGCGGTGCGGCGGAGGAGCGTCGGCGACGCGCACTCGGTCGAGGGGTACCGCCAGACGCTCAGCACGCTGCAGGGCTTGGGTGCGCGCTCGTCCGGCCGGCCGATGCGGCTGCTCGACGACGAGCCCCGGGACCTCCGGCGCAGGGCCGGTCCCGCCGACCGGCCGGTCGGGCGGCGGATCGTCGACGACGCAGGCGCCGGCCCGGCGCCGCTGGCCGGGCCCGGCATTGATCGCGCCATGCGGGCGGTCGACCGGCGAGGGCCGCGACCGCACCTGGTCGTCCTGATGCTGGTGGCGCTCGTGGTGGCGGCCGGCGCGGCGGTCTACCTGACCGGGCGGCCGCACCATTCGCCGGGGGCCGCAACCGGCACCTCCAATTCCGCTGGCACCGCCGGTCATGGCACGGGCTCCCACGCACGGCACCGGACCACCACCACCACTGTCCCCCTGCACTACCAGCCGACCACCTCGACCGCCTCGACCGCGAGCTACACCATGCCGACGGCGACCTACGCGGTGACGCTCTCGGTGACGAGCGACAACTGCTGGGTCCAGGTGACCAATGCCGCGGGCACCACCGTCTTCGCCCAGACGCTGGCCGCCGGCACGAGCCATCACCTGACACTGAGCGGCCGCATGACCGTGAACCTCGGCGCGCCCTCGGTCGTGAGCGTGGCGGTGGACCACGCCCCCGTGGTCTTCCCGACCGGCTACCGTGGCCCGTTCACCATGACGTTCGTACCGGCGTCGACCTCGGCGGGCGGGGCCGGTGGTGGCTCCCACGCGCCGCCGGCGTCGTAGCGTCGAGGGGATGTGCACCGACACAGTGGCGCGGGGCGGGGCTTCCGTTGCCGCCCCCCAGCCCCCGGCCGGCCTGTGGCACGACCTGGAACCGGCCACCACCTTCATCCTCGACCCGGTCGACTCGGTCGAGCTGACCACGCTGGTCGACAATGTGGTGCTACCGCCCGACGAGGGCCCGGCGGCCCGCCCCCCTCCGAGCGGCGGTCCCCGCCGGGACAGCACCACCATGGCCGAAGGCTGGGGACCCGACGCCCTGGTGGCGCAGCACGGCTACTCGCTCCTCGTGACCGTGACCAAGGGTGAGGTCAGCCACTCGGTCCTCTTCGACACCGGCATCACTCCCGACGGCGCCGTCGACAACATGCGCCGGCTGGGCGTGGACCCGTCCTCGATCGAGGCGGTCGTGTGCAGCCACGGGCACTACGACCACACCGGCGGGTTGGACGGCCTGGCTCGGGTGCTCGGGCCGCGCCGGCTGCCGGTGGTGCTCCACCCGCACTTCTGGCGCCGGCGGCGCGTCGTCGCCCCCGGAAGCGAGCGCCGCGAGCTGCCGACCACCAGCCGCCGCGCCCTGGCCGACGCTGGCTTCGAGGTGGTCGAGGACCCCTATCCGAGCTTCCTCCTGGCCGGCTCGGTGCTGGTGACGGGGGAGGTGGCTCGCACGACGGGCTACGAGCCCGGCTTCCCCGGACAGGAGGCGTGGACCGGCAGCACGTGGGAGCCCGACCGGATGGTCCTCGACGACCAGGCACTCGTGGTGGACGTCCGGGGCAAGGGCCTCGTCGTGGTGACCGGGTGTGGCCATGCCGGCGTGGTCAACGTCTGCCGCTGGGCGCGGCGCCTCACGGGCGAGCGGCCCCTCCACGCCGTGGTCGGCGGCTTCCATCTCGGCGGCGCGGCGTTCGAGCCGCTGATCCCCCAGGTGCTCGACGGCCTTGGTGGCCTCGGTCCCCAGCTGGTCATGGCCGGCCACTGCACCGGCTGGCGGGCCCAGCACGCCCTGGCCGGCCGGTTCGGCGACGCCTACGTCGCCAGCTCGGTCGGTGCCCGCCTGGCCGTGTGATCCGCGGTGGCACGCTGCGCCGATCTGCGGTGGCCGTCAGCCGGCCGCTGCCGGGCCGGCCGCCCCGAGTGCGTCGAGCACGAAGGCATAGACGAGCGCCTCGTCCCGCCACGCGTCGTAGCGTCCCGACGGACCGCCGTGGCCCGCCTCGAGCTCGGTCCGCAGCACCGCCCGGGCACCGGCGACGGCCCGCAGCCTGGCCACCCACTTGGCCGGCTCCCAGTACCCGACGCGGGGGTCGTTGAGCCCGGCCGTGGCCAGGATCGGCGGGTAGCGGCGCGGTGCCACGTTGTCGTAGGGCGAGTAGTCCTTCATCGTGGCGTAGGCCTCGGGGTCGGTCACCGGGTTGCCCCACTCGTCCCACTCGCCCACGGTGAGCGGGAGCGACTCGTCCAGCATGGTGGTGAGGCAGTCGACGAACGGCACCTCGGCGACGGCGGCCCCGAAGAGCTCGGGCGCCTGGTTGAGGACGGCGCCGATGAGGAGGCCGCCGGCCGACCCGCCCCGGATGGCGAGGCGCTCGTGCGTCGTGAACCCGCCGCCGATCAGGTGGCGGGCGGCAGCGGCGAAGTCGGAGAAGGTGTGGCCCTTGGCCGACGTCTTGCCGTCGAGGTACCAGCGGCGGCCCAGCTCGCCGCCACCCCGCACGTGGGCGATGGCGAAGACGACGCCCCGGTCGAGCAGGGACAGCCGCAGGGACGAGAAGACCGGGTCGATCGAGTGCTCGTAGGCGCCGTAGCCGTAGAGGAGGCACGGGGCGGGGGCGGCGAGCGGGGCGCCGGGCGGTCCGCCGGGATCGGCCAGGAGATCGGCGCGGTGGACGACCGAGAGCGGCACCGCGGTGCCGTCGTCCGCCGTGGTCCAGAGGCGGGCGGTGCGGTAGGCCCCGGGGTCGTAGCCGCCCAGGACTGCCTGGCGCTTGCGGACCACCCGGTCGCCGGTGGCCAGGTCGACGTCGAGGACCGTCCGGGGCGTGACGAGCGACGTCTGTTCGATCCGCAGGCTCGGCGTCCCCGGCTCGGGGTTGGGGCCCTCCCAGGTGACCGAGGGGTGCTCGGACGCGGCGACCACCCAGCTGCTCGGGAGCAGGTTGCCGGGACTCGACAGGTCCTCCGGTGCGATCGGGACCACCCGCAGCACCGGCTCGCCGCCGTCTCGCTCGCTGATCACCAGGTGACGGTCGAACACGTCCACGTCCTCGACCCGGGTCCCGGAGCGGTGGGGGACCAGCTCGTGCCACCGGTCGCGGCCCGGCGCGGCGACGGGCGCCGCCATGACCCGGAAGTCTTCGGCGCCGTCGTTGGTGACGACGACCAGCCAGCCCTCCCCGGCGGGCCCGGCGTGGTGCTCGACGCCGTACTCGATCCCTGTCCGGCGGGCCTCGACCAGCCGTGGCCGCACCGTGGGATCGTCGGCCGGGACGAGCCACGCCTCGCTGGTGACGTGGCTCTGGACGGCCACGACGACCTGCACGCCGTCCTTCGTCCGCCCGACCGACACGGTGAACCGCTCGTCGGCCTCCTCCAGGACGAGGACGTCGTCGCCCGGATCGGTGCCGAGCCGGTGGCGCCATACCTGGTACGGGCGCATGGCGTCGTCGACCCGGGTGTAGAAGACGGTGGCCTCGTCGTTGGCCCACGCCAGGCCGTAGTAGGTGGCGGGGACCGTCTCGTCGGCCGCCGCGGGGCGCGACCCGTCAGGGCCGGGCTCGGCGTCCACGCCGGGTCCGCCCAACCGCTGGAACCGAAGGTCGTAGAGCTCGGCCCCCGTCGCGTCGGTGGCGTACGCCAGCCAGCGGTGGGCGGGGCTCACCGCCAGGTTGCCCACCTCGAAGTAGGCGTGGCCCTCGGCCAGGGCGTTCTGGTCCAGCAGGACCTCCTCGTCGGCCACGGGGCCCGGGTCGAGCGGCGGGTCGTCCCCGGTCACCGGGCGCCGGCAGTGGAGGGGGTAGCTCTTCCCCTCCCGCGTGCGCTGGTAGTACCACCACGGTCCCCGGCGGACCGGCACCGACAGGTCGGTCTGGTCGATGCGGGCGACGATCTCGTCGTAGAGCGATTGCCGCAGCGGCTCCTGCGGCGCCAGGACCGCCTCGGCATGGGCGTTCTCGCGGCGGAGGTGCGAGACGACAGCAGGGTCCTCCCGGTCGGCCAGCCAGTACCAGTCGTCGACCCGCCGGTCACCGTGAGCCTCGAGCACGTGCCGCCGCCGCTCGGGCACCGGGGGTTCGGTCCCGACAGGACCGGTCGCAGCCAGCCCGACGGACTCGCCGCGGTCATTGGTGGCCGACGGCCGGGGTTGTGCAGCCATCGCCCCAGCCTGCCACGGCGGTGCAGCGGTGCTGTCCGGGCGCGGGCCGAGTGGGCGAACACTCCTTGGCCGTCGGGCGGCGCAGCGGGAGCGCCGTTGGGGCACCTCAGCAGGCGCCGGTCGTACCCGAAGGATCCTCCGTCGTGCCGACGGGGATGGACCCGGTGGTGCCGTAGGGCTCGGGCCAGGGGGGGCAGGCTGTCGACATGACCACCGACGACGAGGTGATGGCCCACGACGGCGTCCCCGGGGTCAGGTAGTAAGGGATCGACACGTACTGGAGGCGGCTGTCCCACGTGTAGTACTTGTTGTAGCCGCTGTACCCCACGAGCCCGATCGGCCCCCGCCAGTACTGGTCGATGGCGCCGTTGATCACCAGTGTGCCTGTCGTCGATCCGGCGCCGTAGTTGTCGACGGTGAATTCGTGGGAGAGGTCGAGGATCGCCGCGTCGATCACGAGGTTCGGCTTCGCTGGATTGCACAGCACGGCTTGGAGGTCGGTCACTGTTGTGCCGCACCGCCCCAGCACCGACCAGCCCTGGGCTGTCGTCCCGTCTGTCGCTGTGCAGTTGTAAATATTCTTGTGATAGTGCCATGTGTACCGTGTGCACTTCGGCACCACCGGGCGGTTCACCTCGACGTAGTTGTTGGCGATCAGCCCCAGCGAGTCGTTGACTGTGCCCGGGCGGTACGTGCACTGCGTCTTGCTGTTCCAGCTCGGACCGCAGTCGGCGTAGGTGAGTGTGCCGGTGATCACCACGTTGTTCGCGGCGGCGACGGTCAGGTTGCCGGCGATGCCGTGCGCCCTGCCGGCCGGCGTGTTCGACTTGTCGGCGTTGCGCACGAAGGCGTCGCCCTCGCAGTCGACGGCGCTCGTGTGCACGACGTCGTCGGTGTAGTTGTAGCCGTGACCTGTCTTGGCATTTGTCGCATCGACGATCTGCGCTGTTGTCGCCTTCTGGCCAGTCCTCGTCCCCT
This sequence comes from Acidimicrobiales bacterium, assembly GCA_050743965.1. GTDB lineage: Bacteria > Actinomycetota > Acidimicrobiia > Acidimicrobiales > RAAP-2 > DAHUZJ01. The sequence goes on along the minus strand of JBOGGF010000496.1, from coordinate 6,913 downwards.
CGAACGGATTGACGTGGTTGCCGGCGCACGAGCCCGTCGATGTTGTCTGGACGAAGATGACGCCGTTGCCCTTTGTGGCCGTCGGCACGGGTATCCCGGCGCCGGTGCAGACGTTGTCGTTGATCGAGATGTTGTCGTTGTCGTGGGTGCCCGAAAGCGGGGTCTCGGGGCTTGTGACGTTCATGTAGCCCTTGTGGTTGGTCGCTGTGGCGTAGAAGGAGATCGTGGTGGGCCCCGAGTAGACGCACCCGCCCTTCTGCGCCACCTGCAGCAACTGGGTGTCGGTGACGGGCGGTGTCTCCTTCGGCGCATTCGACCGCGAATTGGTCGTTGTGAAGTAGATGCCGTTCGCCGCTGTCTTGCACCGAGTCGGCTTGCTGTCGGTCGTGCCCGGCTGGGTGACGAAGAGGCACGACGGGTCGTGCGTCGTCACCGTCGACGGTGTGCCTGTGGCGCCGAAGGTCGGCGTGCCGATCACGTAGATGGAGTCGTTGCTGTACACCGGGCCGTCCACGTGTGTGCCACCGGCGAAGTAGACGGGTCGGCATGCGCCACCGGGCCCGTTGTAGCTGTTTGCCCAGTCGAACTGGCAGGCGTTCCGTGTCGCTGTCCGGTTTGTGGGAGCCGACTCGTAGTCGCTCCACCACAGGTGGGTGAGGAAGCCGTTGCGGGGAGCGAAGTCTGCGATCGAGCTCTGGTAAGCGTAGTGCCCGGGCGTCCCGGCCGCGCCGATCACCATCTCCCGGACGTACTGGAAGTTGTGCGTCGCTGTGCTCGATGTGCACTGGGCGGCGTACGTCTTTGTCGTGGAGAAGCAGAACTGCGGGTTCGTCCACAGGTACCACTCCGGCACGTTGCCCCCTGTCGTTGTCGTGTCGGGCACCTGGGTCCATTTGTCGTAGACGATGCCGTTCACGATGTTGTCGCATGTGGCCAGGGCCGACTGGGCGCTGCTGCAGTTGACCAGGTTGGGCTGGGCGTTGATGGTGTTGAGGTAGCTGTTGATGCCGGATTCGAGCGCCCGGTAGGCGTAGTGGGTCACGACGTCGCCCTGCACCAGCGGGTCGTGCTGGACGGTGTTCGACGCCAGCAGGGTGCCGCCCGTGACCAGCAGCATCACGATGCCGAGGACCATTGCCAGCGCGGCCTGGCCATGGTCGCCCGCCCGCTGGGCCCAGCCACGCGGTCGTCGTGAGATCATCCACTGCAGTGACCGGATCACGGCATCACCCCACCGTCGGATCGAAGAGCATGGACGTGGACGACAGGACGAACACCCCGGTGTCGTCCTCCGCCTGGCTGCCGCCGTTGAGCGTGCTCGTGTTGGCGTTGATCTGCAGGTCGTAGTCGACCGTCTCGATCTCGCCGGCCGGGCAGTTGGTGAACGGCTTCAGTGATGTGAAGGGGGTGGCGGCGAGGCACTTGGCTGTGCCGAACACTGTCGAGTCGGTCGTCGCCGCGGTGCAGCCCGAATGTGTCGGTGTCGGGTGCAGGGCGCATACGGTCGTCGTCGTCATCGGCCGGCCGGGTGTCGGCTCGGGGCCATAGGCGTAGACGAAGAGCGGCTTGCCGTTGGCACCGTTCTTGACATGTGTGACCTGCACCAGGTCGTGGGACTTGGCCCCCTTGGCCGGTGTGTATGTGCAGCGCGTTGTCGGATTGACTGTGGTGGGGTTGGTCGTCCTCGGGCAGGTGCCGGCCACCGGTGCCGTGATCTCGACGGTGAAGGTGGCTGTCGGGGCGGCACAGAGTGTGTGGTTGCTCGATGTGACGTCGCAGCTCGCGTGGACCAGGACCGGTCCGTTGGCTGTTCCGGTGTTGGAGTGGAAGCTCATCGACGTCGGAGTGATCGTTCCGGGGACGAATGCGGGGATGGGGGCATGGCCGGAGAAGCTCGGCTGCGGTGCCACGGCGGCGCGCACCAGACGCTGCAGATTGGTGGACAGCCACAGCTGCTGGTCGACGTTGGTGTAGGTCACGTCCACCCGGCTGGTCGTCCGCGTCAAGGTCATGACGACCGGGACGGAGATGGCGAGGAGGATGGCGAGGGTCAGCATCGCCACCATCATCTCGACCATCGTCACGCCTGATTCGTCCAGACGGCGCGACGGCCGGACCGTTCGCCGCCACCAGCCTCGCAGGAACGCGTGGAGGCCGGGCATGGTGGAACGCGAGCCCCTCATGTCACCCGCACCGTCAACGGGATGGGCAGCGGCTGTGCCACGCCACCCACGACCGTCGCCGTCGGGGTCACCTGGACGACGACGGAAGACGAGCGGCCGTCGGGCGCGTGCACTGTCACCTTGTAGGTGTCGTAGACGACGGCGGTGGCGCTGTGCCCGAGCGGCCCGGTGGTCTCGAGCGCGTACGAAGAGGGGTCGGGACCGCCCGAGACCGGGGCAAGCGGTGCGCACTTCGTGTTTGTGACCACCGCGGTGACGGTGGCGCCCGAGACGGGCACGCCGGCCGCGGTGAGCACCTGGAGCGGCAGAAGCCCGAGTGGCAGCGTCGCGCCGACGGTGGCGCCCGGGACGCTCGTCACCGTGGCCGATGCGGCCGTCACCTCTGTGGCGCACTGGGCGGCGGCGACGGAGTAGCCGGAGGTGAAGGGAAAGAGCGGACCGATTCGTGTGAGGTCCTTCGCCGGTGTGGAGGGTACGGCCACGACCTGGATGGCGGCTGTCAGGAGGTTGGGGTCCTGCACGGCGACGGGCGCGCCGGCGACGTACATTCCCGCCGCGCCGTTCGGCGTCCCGTCCTTCCAGCTGGTCGACGAGACCGAGCCGTCGAGGTAGAGGGCCCCGGTCTCGGTGGCCCCGGCGGCGGCGCAGGTGGTCGCGCCGCAGGCGACGCCGGTCAACGAGACGGGCGCCTTCCCCGAGAGCACCAGCGTGTTCTCACTCCAGGTCGTGCCCGAAAGAGAAAGGACGGTGGCATCCGTGGTCGTCGCGGTGGTGACGACCCCCACGGCGTCGCAGTGCCCACCGGGCGAGCACCCGACTGCGGGGATCGAGTCGAGGGTCGTTCCGGCCGGCAGTGTGAAGCTGCTCGCGACCCAGGTGGTCGGCCCGGTGCGGGCGAGGAGGACCGGCGGGACTGTCACTTGTCCGGCTGCGACGCACGTCGCCGTCGTCGGGCAGCTCAGCGAGACCAGTGGGGTCGCGGACGATGCTGTGTCACGGACCCAGCTCGGCGGAGCGGTGCCGGACGGCGCGGCCAGCGAGAGCACCGCGGCGACCGTCGATGTCGCGGTGTCCACCTGTCCGATGGCGTAGCACTCGGACGTGCTCGGGCACGCCAGCTGGGTGAGCGTCGGCACGGTCACGCCCGCCGGTGGCGTGTCGAGCACCCAGGTCTGTCCTGTGGCGGCGAGCGAGAGGATCTCGGCGCCTGTCGAGGTCTGCCCGATCGCGTAGCAGGTCGCGGTCCCGGGGCAGGCCACCGATCCCAGGCTCGTCGGCGCAGGCGCCGGCGGCGGCAGCGTGTCGGGCACCCAGGTGTGCCCTGTGGCGGCGAGCGAGAGGACGGCCGGCCCCGAGGCGCCGTCGACCGTGGCGAAGCAGGTGGCGACGCCCGGACAGCTCATGCTCGACACCGCGGTCAGGCCGCTCGGGGCGTCCGAGGTCCACGCGACCCCGGTGCCGGAGACGGCCGCCGACAGTAGGACCGGTCCGGACGCGCCGGTGCCGACGGCAAAGCAGGTCGTGCTGGCCGAGCAGGTGAGCGAGTCGAAGGTGGTGATCCCTCCGGGCACGGTGTCCTGGGTGAAGTCCGGCGTCGATCCCGTCGCGGACGACACCGAGTCGGCGTAGGGCGCGCCGGTCGACTGTGTGATCCCGTAACCGACCGCCAGGCAGCGGGTGGTCCCGGCGCAGGCGGCGGCGGCGATGCTGGCCATGCCCGGTCGGAGAGCCGCCCATCCGGTGGAGGTGCGCACCGACAGCTCGGCCACCGGTGTCGACGCCGGCCGGGCGGCTGTGGCCGGCGCCTGGCCCGTCACCAGGCACTCGAGTGTGCCGGCGGCGGGGCAGGTCACGAGACCGTCGGTGGCCGTCGTCGAGGGGTAGTGGAGGTCGACGAGCGAGCCCTCGTCGTACTGGAAGGTCGCGGCGGTAACCTGGCCGGCGCTCACTGTCAGCGACGACTGTGTCACGGCGGTCTGCTCGTTGCCGTTGGCCACCCACGAGGGGGCTGTCGGCGACGCCGGGTTGGTGAGGGAGACCTTGTAGGTCCCGGGGGGCACCTGCTGGAAGACGCAGCCGTGCGAGCTCGGGTGAACGGTCGTTGTCGTGGGCGGTGTGGTTCCCGGCAGCGACCGGACCGTGACCGGCACCGACTGGACCCGGCTCGACCACGGGTGGCCCCCGGCGTCGTCGGGCGGGCCGCTGGCCGGATCCCCGTTGACCTGCACGGCGAGGAAGCCGTACGTCGCCAGGCCCGCGGGTGGATAGTCGATGACGGTCGTGTCGGTGATGTGCTGGGTTGTGTGGCTCCAGCGGACCGTCACCTGGACGTCGATGACCTTCGGCGTCGAGCCCGACGTGCAGAGGTCGGGGACGCCCTGGCCGCTGGCCCAGGAGAACTGGGCGAGCACTGTGTAGGCGACCGAGGACCGCACTGTGTGGGCCTTCTGGAGGATGAGTGTGCCCGTCTTCGGCAGCGCAGGGAACGTCGGTGTCTTGTTGACGTCGGCGGCTCCGAAGGGTGTGTTGTTCAGGAGCTCGAGGTACTGCTCCGCCAACGAGAGCGCGGTCAGACGTTCCCGGGCGTTCGCCGCCTGGCCGATGGAGTTGGCGACCAGGGACGCGGTCGGCACGAGCACGATCATCAGGACGACGAACGCCACCATGACCTCGACCAACGTGAAACCGTGGTCGCCTCGTCGCCGGGCGCGGCTCCAGGCTTCGGCCCGGGGGGCCACGGCCTGGGTCGGCACCCGCGCCGGCACCAGCGCGGGGGCGCGCCAAAGACCACCGCCCGCCAGCCACCGGCGCGCAGCGCCCGACACGGCTTCCCGCACCCGGTCCCCGACCGCCTGGCGACGGCGACGGCGACGGGGGCTCCGGTGGCTCCGGAGGCCGTCAGATGTGTCCGCCCTTGCCGCGGGCATGGCTCTCCCTCTGGCCGGCGCTCCTTCGTGAGCGCTCAACCGGGGTATCGGCAGGTGGAGCCGCCCGCTTGACGGCCACCGATCCACCCGCTCCGGGCGAGCCGGAGGCCGCCTCCAGGCGCATCCCGGCCGCTTCCCCGGTGGTGAAACGACGACCACGCCGGGTTGTTACTATCTACATAGGGGAAATCCCGGTCCGCCGGGACGAAGGGGCTCAGCCGGTGAGCCGGCGGTGTCCCACCGGGGTGGCCCGATTCCGACCGGGCTGCCCGACGACGACGACGGCAAGGACAAGGAGAACCAGTATGGCGACGCTCGATCTCGACCTTGGCCGGTACCAGCTCGGGTGGAGCGACAAGGAGGACTACGTCTTCAAGCCCAAGAAGGGCTTGAACGAGCAGATCGTCCGCGAGATGTCCGACATGAAGAACGAGCCGGACTGGATGCGGGACTTCCGGCTCAAGGCCCTGAAGCGGTTCGAGCGCAGGCCGATGGCGCAGTGGTTCGCCGTCAACATGCCCGACCTCGACTTCGACGACATCTACTACTACATCAAGCCCACCGGCGGGCAGGTGAAGGACTGGGACGAGCTCCCCGACTCGATCAAGAACACGTACGAGAAGCTGGGCATCCCCGAGGCCGAGCGCAAGTACCTGGCCGGGGTGACCGCCCAGTACGAGTCCGAGGTCGTCTTCCACCGCAATCGGGAGGACCTCGAGAGCCAGGGCGTCCTGTTCTGCGACATGGACACCGCCGTTCGCGAGTACCCCGACCTCGTGCGGAAGTGGTTCGGGACGATCATCCCCCCCAACGACAACAAGTTCGCCGCCCTCAACTCGGCGGTGTGGTCGGGCGGGTCCTTCATCTACGTGCCGCCCGGCGTGAACGTGGACATGCCCCTGCAGGCCTACTTCCGGATCAACGCCGAGAACATGGGCCAATTCGAGCGGACGCTGATCATCGCCGACGAGGGCGCTCAGGTGCACTACGTGGAGGGTTGCTCGGCCCCGGTGTACACCTCGGACTCGCTCCACTCGGCCGTGGTCGAGCTGGTGGCCCTGCCAGGGAGCCGGATCACCTACACCACCATCCAGAACTGGTCGAACAACGTCTACAACCTGGTCACCAAGCGGGCCCGGGCCGAGGCCGAAGCCCGAGTGGAGTGGATCGACGGCAACATCGGCTCCCGCCTGACGATGAAGTACCCCTCGGTGTACCTCATGGGCCCGAAGGCCTCGGGCGAGGTCCTCTCGGTCGCCTACGCGGGGCCTGGGCAGCACCAGGACGCCGGGGCCAAGATGGTCCACAGTGCGCCGGAGACCACCTCGACCATCGTGTCCAAGTCGATCTCCAAGGACGGCGGTCTCACCACCTACCGGGGCCTGGTGCACGTGGACGAGGGAGCCAAGGGGGCCAAGTCGTTCGTCCGCTGCGACGCCCTGCTGCTCGACGACGAGTCCATCTCCGAGACCAAGCCCTACATGGAGGTGGGGGAGCGGGACGCCCGCATCGGCCACGAGGCCACCATCTCCAAGGTCGGGGACGACCAGCTTTTCTACCTGATGAGCCGGGGCCTCTCCGAGACCCAGGCCATGGGCATGATCGTCAACGGGTTCATCGAGCCGATCACCCGCACCCTGCCCATGGAGTACGCCGTCGAATGGAGCCGCCTGATCGAGCTGCAGATGGAGGGCTCGGTCGGCTGAGTCCCTGTCACCGGAGCGTTCCTCGGGTGGCACGATATGGCCGTGCCAATGCGCGAGGAGTGCAAGCACTTCCAGAGCCGGACGTACGCCTCCGGCG
>JBOGGF010000495.1:0-3666 GCA_050743965.1 Acidimicrobiales bacterium | reverse complement strand
CCTGCACACCTTCTTCCTGCCACAGGATCGAAGGTGGCACCTAACAATAGCCGATCCTGGCTTGAAAGTGGTGGATCCTCCACAGACCGCTAACCCCGATCCTTCACGCCACTCGGCGGACTGAGGGTCGCGTATCCGCGAAGACGCCCTCCTGATAAGGGAAACTGCGCTTGTCGAAGGCAGCAGAACCGTAACCAGGAGGGCACTTCTAAAGTGAACGCTACCAGCACGGTCCCGGTGATGGTGGAAGGCGGCGGCGGGCAGGTGGTGGCCCATGTCGGCCTGCACGCGCTGGGGGCCTTCGCGGACCGCCTCGGCCTGGGCGAGGAGCTCTCGGCGGCAGTGGCAGCCGGCGGCGAGCAGCGCCGTTTGGGCCATGACCGGGGGAAGGTGCTCACCCAGGTGATGCTGATGCTCGCAGGCGGCGGCGAGTGCTGCGCTGACATCGAGTACCTGCGATCCCAGCCGGGCCTGTTCGGCCCGGTGCCGTCGGACTCGACGCTGCACCGCACGATCTGCGCCATCGACGAGGCGACGCTCGGCTACCTGGGCGAGGCCATGCGAGACGTGCGCGCCCAGGTGTGGCGCCGCTCGTCGGCAACCAGCGGCACTGCCGCGGTGGTCCTCGACATCGACGCATCGCTGGTGGAGATCCACTCGGAGAAGAAGGAGGGAACGGCCGCCACCTACAAGGGCGGCTACGGGTTCCACCCGATGTTCTGCTTCGCGGACGCCACCGGCGAAGCCCTCGCCGGGCTGTTGCGGCCGGGCAACGCCGGGGCCAACTCGATCGAGGACCATCTCGCCGTGCTCGACGCGGCCATCGCCCAGCTGCCCGCCGAGGTCGCCGCCGGTCACCGTGACGGCGACGACGCCGCCGGGGTGGGACGGCCGCTGCGGGTGCGGGCCGACTCCGCCGGCTGCTCCACCAGGTTCGCCTCGGCGTGTCGATCCCGCAACATCGGGTTCTCGGTGGTGGCCCGATCTAACCGGGCGATCCACGCCGCCATATCGGTGGTGGCCGACGACGACAGCGCCTGGGCAGTGGCGGCCGACCAGGCCGGAGGGGACCGGGGCCGCTCGGGCGTGGTCGAGGTGACCGACCTGGTCGACCTGTCCGCCTGGCCGACCGGCACCCGCCTGGTCGTGCGTCGAGAGCCGCTGCACCCCGGCGCCCAGACAAGCTTGTTCCCGTCGCTCGAGTACCGCTACTGGGGCCACTACAGCGACGCCGGCGGTTCTGCCGTCGAGCGCGATGTCGACATGCGGGCCCATGCCCACGTCGAGGACCACATCCGCCGGCTCAAGGGGTCGGGCCTGGAGCGGTTCCCCTTCACCGTTCTGGGCGCCAACCGGGCGTGGATGGCCGTCGTGTGCTTCGCCGCCGACGTGGTGCGCTGGTTCCAGCTGCTGTGCTTGACAGACAGCCTCGCCCTCGCCGAGCCCAAGGCGCTGCGCTGGAGCTTGTGGCACACCCCCGCCAGGATCGTGCGCCGGGCCCGGCAGGTCGTCGTGCGGATCCTCGACAGCTGGCCCGCCGCCAGAGAACTCCTCGACGCCTACGGACGCATCGACCTCATCACCTGAACGCCCGCAACGAGTCACTGCCTCGACGACACCTTGGATCCACGCGCCACGACACCGCTCGGAACGACCAGAGCAACCTGAACCCGGCGCGCCCATCCTCACTTCCCACGACTAGGGCCGGGATCAGGCATCAGCCAGCCCCAAAGCCGGAGATTTCGGTGCGATCACCACCGCCGTGAAGGATCGGGGCTAATGGGGATCGACCACCCCAGCCATCCGGTGGGTGAGGCTGGTCTAGCTGAGCCGCCAGCAGGTGAGCACTGTTGAAGCCCGGGCTTCGAGCCTTAAGGCTAGATCGTGCCCCTGCTGGTCGGTGAGGTTCCTGTGACGGCTGGTGGGATGTCGTGCCTCGAGCACTGATCCATTAGGTGGCTGCTGGGTCCTCGGGCTCGGTGACGGTGCCGGTCGACACGAGAGGAGCCAGATGATCTTCGTAGGGGTGGACTGGGCTGAAGCCCACCACGACGTGTACGTGGAGGATGACGACGGGAGACGCTTGGGCGGTGGCCGTCTGCCCGAGGGGGTGGAGGGCATCGCCCGCTTCCATGACCTGGTGGGCGGGCACGTCGAGACGGCCGGCGAGGTGGCGATCGGGATCGAGACCGACCGGGGCCTGTTCGTCGCCGCGCTGGTGGCAGCGGGCTACCAGGTGTTCGCAGTGAACCCGATGTCGACGTCGCGCTACCGGGACCGTCACTCCACCTCGGGAGCGAAGTCCGATCCCGGCGACGCCAAGGTCCTCGCTGACATGGTCCGCACCGACCGTCACAACCACCGGCCGGTGGCGACTGACTCCGAGGCGGTCCAGGCACTCAAGATCGTGGCCCGGGCACACCAGTCGATGATCTGGGCCAGGGTACGCCAGACCAACGGGCTTCGCTCCACGCTGCGCGAGTTCTACCCCGGCGCGTTGGTGGCTTTCGTCGACTTGGCTTGTGGTGACGCGCTCGAAGTGCTCCGGGTCGCTCCCACCCCCGAGCTCGGGCGTGCCCTGTCGGCCTCGAAGATCGCCGCTGCGCTGCGCCGCGGAGGCCGGCAACGCCGCGTCGCCGAGCGGGCCGGCGAGATCCAAGCAGCCCTGCGTGCTCCCCAGCTCGCCGTTCCCGCTTCGGTGTCGGCCGCCATGGGCGCGTCGGTGTCCGCCATGGTCGCGGTGACCGCCACCATGGTGACGGCCATCGCCGCCCTCGCCGGCGAGCTCGAAGCGGATTTTGAGCAGCACCCGGACGCGGAGGTGGTCCGTTCCCTGCCAGGACTGGGGACCGTCCTCGGCGCCCGGGTGCTCGGCGAGTTCGGCGATGAGCCGAACCGCTATGCCAACGCCAAGTCTCGCAAGAACTACGCCGGCACGTCGCCGATCACCCGGGCGTCTGGCACCAAACGGGTCGTGCTGGCCCGCTACGCCCGCAACCACCGCCTCGCCGACGCCATCTACCTGTGGGCGTTCGCGTCGCTCAGCGCCTCTCCAGGCGCCCGGGTCTTCTACGACGCGCATCGGAGCGCCGGAGACACCCACCACGCCGCGCTGCGAGCCCTCGGCAACCGCCTCGTCGGCATCCTGCACGGCTGCCTCGAACACCACGCCGTCTACGACGAGACCATCGCCTGGGGCCACCGCAGCCCCCCAGCCACCGCCGTCCCGGACACGGCCGCGGCGTGAGCGGCGCGCCTCGATTGCGTGACGCTTCGAGCGAGCCGGTCCGCCACGGCTACACCTGCGCCGCCTGCGGCCGTCACATCGTCACCGCCCTTGAGGGCCTGTTCTCCAACCCGAGAGTCGGCTCCCCACCCCGATTCTGTGACGCCTCCTGCCGTCAAGCGGCCTACCGACGCCGGCGTGCCGGCGTGGCCGAGAACGCTCCCCGCCAGCTCACAGGAGGGCGGGGCAGGAAGCTCCACGCCAAAAATTCCGAACCAGGGACTTGACAAGTTCGAGCCGTGGGATGTCTAGCCTGGGCCGGGCCGATCCGGCCGGCGCACAGCGGCGCCGCGCCGATCGCCGCGGTGCGGAGCGGGGTCCCGGGGAAAAGCGGCCGCGGCGCGCCGGGGCTGGTGCTGCCCGGCGGCGTGGTGCGGCCG
>JBOGGF010000494.1:0-6111 GCA_050743965.1 Acidimicrobiales bacterium | reverse complement strand
GCCATCATCTCGTCGGTGGTGAAGGCCACCGTGCTCCCCGGTGCCCCCGGTGCCCCCGGTGCCCTCGAGCCGTCGACGGCCCTCACCGGGTCACCGCGTCCAGCACGTGCGCCTCCATCCACTCGGTGAACCGATCCCGCTCGCGACTGATCTCGTCCCAGCCCTCGTAGAAACTGTTGTCGCGGTCCGAGTAGCCCGCCGCGTACGACGGGTGGCAGCCACCGGGGACCTCGGCCACCGCCGTCACCGCCCACGTCGGCAGCACCACGGCACCAGGTCGGGGAACGAGGGTATCGACGACCTCCTCGACCGTCACCAGGCTGCGGCGGGCCGCGAGGACCGCCTCCTTCTGCACCCCGGTGATGCCCCACATCTGGACGTTGCCCTGGTGGTCCGCCTGCTGGGCGTGGACGACGGCGGCGTCGAGCTCGATGGCGGGCACCGCCGTAAGGCGCTCACCGGTGAACGGGCACTCGATCGGGGCGACAGAGCCCACGGCGTGGGCCTCGAGGTCGGTCCCGGCGTACCCCCGCAGCACGGCGAAGGGGAGCCCGGCGGCGGCGGCCACGTAGCGGTTGGTGAGGGCGGCGTGGGTGTACTCGACGATCTCGAGCGGATGGGGCCATCCACGCTCAACGGCGTCGCGGAACCGGTGGAGGGAGCCCACGCCGGGGTTGCCGGCCCATGAGAAGACGAGCGTGGTGGCGCAGCCCATGCCGATGAGCTGGTCGTAGATGAGGTCCGGGGTGAGCCGCACCAGCGTCAGGTCCCGGCGCCGCTGCCGGATGACCTCGTGGGCGGCGCCGAAGGGTATGAGGTGGGTGAAGCCCTCGAAGGCGACGCAGTCACCGTCGCGGACCACGGCGGCCACGGCGTCGGCGAGGTCGAGCACCTCCGCCATCACTGCACCGCCGCGGGACCGCCCTCGGGCAGTGGACCGCCGTCGGGCAGTGCGGTGCCGGGAGCCAGTGCACCGCCCTCGGGCTCCGGTCGGGCGTCGAATGCGGGGATCGGAATGGTCGTGCGGTGCATGCGAGCTGGCCCCCGGAAGCTCTGTGCGGGAATCGCACATTAGTTCAACAGTAGAACACCCTAGGACGCTGTCCGAGGCGCCGTCAACGCGGGCGGGCCGGGCCGGGATCGTGCGGTTGACAGGCGCGGGTTGGCGCGTCAGAGTGCCGAGTCATTGCGCAGGGCGCGCATTCGTGCGCAGGGCGCACGAGCCCTCCGGGGTGAGGGCGGCCAGGAGGTGAGCGGTGCGGGAGCTGCGGACGCAGGTCGGCATCGTCGGCGCCGGGCCGGCGGGACTGTTGCTGTCCCATCTACTGGCACAGGACGGCGTGGACTCGATCGTCCTCGAGCGACGTAGCCGCGAGTACGTGGAGCAGCGGGTCCGCGCCGGGGTGCTCGAGCACAGCACGGCCGAGCTCCTCACTTCGTGTGGCGTGGGCGAGCGGATGCGCCGGGAGGGCCTCGTCCACCACGGGATCGAGCTGCGCTTCGACGGGGTGGGCCACCGCATGCCGCTCACCGAGCTGGCCGACGGGCGGTCCCTCGTCGTCTACGGCCAGCAGGAGGTGGTGAAGGACCTCATCGCCGCCCGCTTCGACGCCGGTGGCACGGTGCTCTTCGGGACCGAGGTGCTCGCCCTCGACGGCGCCTTCGAGCGGGATGGCGGTGGGCCCGGGCCGCGCCTCGAATTCCGGGCCGAGGACGGCGAGGCCGGCGTGGTCTCGTGCGAGGTCGTGGCCGGTTGCGACGGCTCGCACGGCGCGTGCCACGCCGCGGTGGCTGGCCGCGCCACCGTCTTCACCCGGGACTACCCCTTCGCCTGGCTCGGCATCCTGGCCGCGGCCCCACCGTCGACCGGGGAGCTCATCTACTGCCGCAGCGACCGCGGCTTCTCCCTCTACTCCATGCGCTCCCCCGAGCTCAGCCGCCTCTACCTGCAGGTGCCGCCGGGCGAGCCCCTCGACGCCTGGTCCGACGACCGCATCTGGGAGGAGCTGCGGACCCGCCTGGCGACGGGCGGCGACTGGTCGCTGTCGGAGGGGCCGATCCTCGAGCGCTCGGTCACGACAATGCGCAGCATGGTGGTCGAGCCGATGCGCTTCGGCTCGCTGTTCCTCGCCGGTGACGCCGCCCACGTGGTCCCTCCGACCGGGGCCAAGGGCATGAATCTTGCGGTCGCCGACGTCCGGCTCCTGGCCGAGGCGCTGGTGCACCAGCTGACCAAGTCCGACGGCGGGTTGGCCGAGGAGTACTCGACCCGCTGCCTGCGAAGGGCGTGGCGGGCGCAGGAGTTCTCGTACTACATGACGACGATGCTCCACCCGCTGGCCGGCGACGAGTACAACAGCCGGCTGCAGCTCGCCCGGCTGGACCACCTGGTGCACTCCGAGGGCGCCGGCCGATGGCTGGCCGAGTGCTACGTGGACCTGACCGGGTCGTGAGAGAGGGGACCCCGACTGCCGGCGCCGGCGCCGTCGATCTGGTTGCGAGACCTTGACAGCCGGGCGTGCGTCTGCGACCATACGTTCACTAACCGAATAGAAGTTCGTATTCCGCACAGATGCCGGTGGGGGGCTCCTCGCAGCGGCTCGTGCAGAGCGCACCCCGGCGCACGTTCCGGGTCCTCCCGTCACGCGGAGGGGCCGGCCGTCCGGGGCAGACCGTGGGAGGGAACGAGCGAGCGATGTTCGTCCAGCGTGCTGGGGACGTGGTGGCGCTGACCTCCGAGATCGGTGACTGCCCGCCCGCACGCACGGCCACCGAGCAGTCACTCGCCCCCGTACCGCACCCCCCCGGACCGGTCGCGCCGGCCGACCGGTGCGCCACGGGGTCCCGCCGTCGATCGCCACGCGGACGCACGACGACCGGGTCGTCGCCCGGGACCTCGCCGTCGAGGACGAGAGGGTCGGCGACCTCTTCGACAAGATGCAGATCGAGCTCGTCACCCGGTACGTCGAAGTGGGCGGGTCGTAGAGATCTGCAGCACCCCGGCGGGGGCGGTTGCGCAAGAGCAGGCGATGCACATCGGGGGCCATGAGCGACCGAGGGCCCAGGACAGCGAGGGGGAGACATGCCAGATCAGGACGACGTGACGGGTCGAGACGCCGGCACCGGCGAGGACGGTGGCCGCCGCGGGATCGACCGGAGGACGCTGCTCAAGATGTTCGGCGCCGGCGCGGTCGGCCTCGGCGCGTCGGCGACGCTCGCCGCCTGCGGCTCGTCGGGGAGCGGCAATTCTGCCGGCGCCAGCCCCACCACGGCCGGCGGCGCCTCCGCCGCCCCCAAGGCGACGGGCGGCGAGATCAAGATCGGTTACATCACGCCGAAGACCGGCCCGCTCGCCCCCTTCTCGCAGTCCGACTCCTACATCCTCACGAAGATCAGGGCGTCGGCGGCCTTCAAGAACGGCATTACGGTTGGCGGGAAGCGCTACTCGGTGAAGATCATCGAGATGGACAGCCAGTCGACATCGAACCGGGCGGCGCAGGTGACCCAACAGCTGGCCCAGAGCACAAAGGTGGACCTGATCCTCACGGCCAACGCGCCGGAGACCACCAACCCCGTTGCCACGGCGTGCCAGCAGTACCAGGTGCCGTCGGTCGCCACGGTGTGCCCGTGGGAGTCCTGGTACGCGGGCCTCGGGGGCAACCCGGGGAAGCCGACAACAACATTCCAGTACTGCACCCTCTTCTTCTTCGGGATGAAGGAGTTCGCCGGCACCTTCCTGCCGATGTGGGACCGGATCCAGAAGAAGACGGGCGCTCCCAAGGTGTTCGGCGGGGCGTACCCGAACGACGCCGACGGCAACGCCTTCCGGGCCGGGTTCCCGCCCTACGCCGCCAAGAAGGGGTACAAGTTCGTCACAGGCGGGGCCTACACCGACGGGCAGTCCAACTACTCCTCGATGATCGACAAGTTCAAGTCGCAGACATGCGCGTTCTTCTCCAACGCCCCGCTGCCGCCGACATTCAACACGTTCTGGAAGGAGGCCATCACCCAGGGCTACAAGCCCAAGCTGGCGACGGTGGCCAAGGTCCTCCTCTTCCCCTCGACAGTCACAGCCCTGGGCAGCCTGGCCGACAACATCGCCACCGACGCCTGGTGGACGCCCTTCTCGCCCTACAAGTCCTCGCTCACGGGCGAGTCGTGCAAGACGCTGGGCAAGGGATGGCAGGACCAGTCGGGCAAGGAGTGGTGGCAGTCGCTCGGGTCGGCCTACTCGCTCTTCGAGGTTGCCGCCGAGGGGTTCAAGGCGGTCGACACACCGCACGACCACGCCCAGGTCGCCGCCGCACTGCACAAGGTGAGCTACACCGGCATGTGCGGACCGCTCGACTTCGCCTCCGGACCAGCACCCGGGGTCGGTATCATCCTGCCGGTCGGCGTCCAGTGGCGGAAGGGGAAGACATTGCTCGGCAAGAAGTTCCCCTACGAGGCGTACGTGGTCGACAACTCGCTCAACAAGCACGTGCCGATCACCGGCGATCTCGAAGCCGGCACCTACTAGGGCCCGCCGCCCGACCATGCCCCTCCTCGAACTGGACCGGGTCACCAAGCGGTTCGGGCAGCTGACGATCGCCGACGAGGTGTCCCTCGATATCGAGGAGGGCGCGCTCGTCGGGATCGTCGGCCCCAATGGGGCGGGGAAGACGACCATGTTCGGCGTGGTGTCCGGCGACATCCGGCCGGACACGGGGCGGGTCGTGTTCGATGGCCGGACGGTTACCCGGCTCGAACCGGCAGCGCGCTGCCGCCTCGGCATCGGGCGTACCTACCAGGTCCCCCGGCCCTTCGGCGGGATGACCGTCTTCGAGAACGTGCTGATGGCGACCCAACAAGGTGGGAGGCAGCGAGGTCAGGACAGCAAGGCGGCCGCCGTCGCGGTGCTGGAGCGGACCCACCTCGCCCCGGTCGCCAACCGACCGGCGGAGGGCCTGGGACTCCTCCAACGCAAGCGCCTCGAGGTGGCGCGTGCCTTGGCGACCCGACCGCGCCTGTTGCTGCTCGACGAGGTGGCCGGCGGGCTGACCGAGCCCGAGGTGGCCGAGCTCACCGAGATCGTGCGCGCCATCCAGGCCGACGGCGTCGCCGTCCTGTGGATCGAGCACGTGGTGCGAGCCCTGGTGGCGTGCGTCAGCCGGCTGCTGTGCCTGTCGGGCGGCCAGTTCGTCGCCGACGGGCCGCCCCGTCAGGTGCTGGCAGACCCGGTGGTGCGCGAGGTCTACCTCGGCACAAGTCTCGCCTCGGCGAATGCCGTCGCGGACGGGCCGTGAGCGGCGGGCCGCTCCTGGCGGCGGAGGGCCTCACCGTCCATCACGGGCAGCTGCGTGCGCTCGACCACGTGGACCTGGAGGTCCAGCCGGGCGACACCTACGCCATCATCGGCGCCAACGGCGCCGGCAAATCGACGCTGTTGCGGACGATCGCCGGCCTCCACCGGCCGACCGAGGGCCGGGTGGTCCTCGACGGGCGCGACGTGAGCCACGACCCGCCGGACCGACGCCTGAAGGCCGGGATCGCGCTCGTCCCCGAGGGCCGGCGACTGTTCCCGTCCCTCACGGTGGAGGAGAACCTCCTCGTCGGCATGTACCGGGCGCGCCCGGGGCCGTTCGACCTCGACCGCGTCTACGGCTTGTTCGAGTGGATGGCGGGACGGCGCAAGCAGCGGGCTTCGCAGCTGTCGGGCGGGGAGCAGCAGGCGGTCGCCATCTGCCGCGCGCTCCTGGCCAACCCGCGGGTCCTGCTCCTCGACGAGCTGTCGCTCGGCCTGGCGCCGATCGTGGTCGCCCGCATCTACGAGGTCCTGCCGACCCTCGTCGGCGAAGGGCTCACCGTGCTGCTCGTCGAGCAGGATGTCGCCCAGGCCCGCCGCGTGGCGAGCCGGGTCCAATGCCTCCTCGAGGGCACCACGTCACTCCTGGGGCGGCCCGGCGAGCTGACGGCGGAGCAGATCGAGCGGGCGTACTTCGGCGTCGGCGGCGTGGCGGGCACCGAGACGACCGGTGCCGGACCGGCGCCGGGCGGGACGGCGGGGGCTGCGATCGGGGCGACGGCTCCCGGGGCGACGGCCCACGGGTCGACGTCGGCGGGGACGTCATC
>JBOGGF010000493.1:0-2622 GCA_050743965.1 Acidimicrobiales bacterium | reverse complement strand
CGTCCCGACCGTCGTCGGTGGCCGGGACCAGGATGGCGTCGGGGCCCTGGCCGGACTGCACCAGGGCGGCGATGGCCGCCGCCACCGCCGGTCCGGGCAGGGCACCGCCCAGGTCGCCCACGTCGTAGACCTTGGTCGCCCCGTGCTCGCCCAGGGCGGCCGCCTGCGAGGCGGTCCCGGTCCCCCAGGTCACCGCCGCGACCGTCGAGCCGATGCTGCGGGCCTGGGTCAGCAGCTCCAGGGTGACCGGGACTGGGCTGTCGCCCGCCTCGGCCACCACCCACACCGTGTCGACGCCCATCTCAGATCACCTTCACCTGCTCGAGGAAGGCGACGATGCGCTGCGCACCGTCGCCCTCGTCCACCACGATCTCGCCCGACGAGCGGGCCTCCGCCTCGGAGACGTCGGTGATCTCCTGGCGGGCGCCGGTCCAGCCGACCTGCGAGGCGTCCAGTCCCAAGTCGGACACCGTCAGGGTGTCGACCGGCTTGGACTTGGCCGCCATGATGCCCTTGAAGGACGGGTAGCGCGGCTCGACCACCCCGGCGGTGACGGTGACGACCGCCGGCAGCGGGCACTGGACCTCGTCGTAGCCGGCCTCGGTCTGCCGCTCCACCTTGACGGCGCTGCCGTCGGTGGACACCGCCTTGGCGAAGGTGACCGAGGGCATGCCGAGCAGCTCGGCCACTTGGACCGGCAGAGTGCCGGTGTAGCCGTCGGTCGACTCCGTGGCGGCGATGACCAGGTCCGGCTCGGCCCGCTTGATCGCCGCCGCCAGCACCTTGGCGGTCCCGAGGGCGTCGGTGCCGGCGAGGGCCTCGTCGCTGACGAGGATGGCCCGGGCCGCACCCATCGCCAGGGCGGTGCGGAGCCCCGATATCTCCCCGTTGGGCGCCATCGACACCAGCGTGACCTCGCTGCCCTCGACGTTGCCGGCGAGCTGGAGCGCCATCTCGACCCCGTAGGAATCGGAGTCGTCCAGGATGAGCTTCCCCGAACGATCGAGGGTGTGGGTGGTGGGATCCAGCGACGCCGGAGCCGCCGGATCGGGGATCTGCTTCACACAGACGACGACGTTCATGCTCCGATTGTTGACGATGTGACGCCACGGCCGCCATTCCGCCGGGTACGCCCGAGGGCGGCGAGGGCGGCGGGCACCCGGTCGGTGATGACGGCGTCGACCCCCATGCTCACCATGGCCACCAGGTCGGCGTCGGCGTTCACCGTCCATACGTTGACCGCCAGCCCCCGCCGGTGGGCCTCGGCCACCAGCGCCTGGTCGACCTGGGTCACGAAGGGGTGGACGGCGGCGCACCGGTGGGCGACGGCGGCGTCGAGCGCGACCCACGGGTCGCCAGTCCACTGGACGAGCAGCCCGGTTGGCACTGCCGGCGCTCGCTCCCGCACGGCCTCCAGGCTGGCGGCGTCGAAGGAGGACACGAGGACACCCGCCGACCGCGACGACCGGCCCGGCGCGGCGGCCTCCATCGGCCGGGCTCCGGCCAGCGCCTGCGCCAGCGCGGCAGCGAGCCGGCGATCCGGGTCGTCGCCAGGGTCGTGCTTCAGCTCCACGTCGACCACCAGCCCCTCGCACGCCGCCAGGACGTCGGCGAGGAGCGGCATGCCAGGCGGGAGGTCCGCCGCGGCCAGGTTTGCCACCCGGTCCCCTCCGGGTACTTTCTGGTCGTGGACCACCACGAGCGCGCCGTCGGCGCTGCGGCGGACGTCCAGCTCGACCCCGTCAGCACCCAGGCGGCGTGCGGCATCGAACGCCCCGATCGAGCTCGCCTCGGCCCCGCCTTCGACGGCACCTCGATGGGCGAGCACCAACGTGGCCATTCGTTCCTTGCAATTTTCGTGCGTCACCGTATAATTCCCCTGGAATTTCCCCTTTTCCGCGACGGCCACGTTTTTGGGCCGATCATGTGAATGTGTTCACAACCGGGTGGAGGACCTCACGTATGGCGCTCATGTGGAACCGGACGGTCGACTGGGACGATGGTGACTGGCGCAAGGTAGCGGCCTGTCGCCACACCGAGCCCGACCTGTTCTTCCCGGTGGGGACCACCGGGCCGGCGGTGGAGCAGATCGAGGCGGCCAAGCGGGTGTGCCGCTCCTGCGAGGCGCAGGAGCCGTGCCTCGACTTCGCCTTGGCAACCAACCAGGAGTCGGGCGTCTGGGGTGGCACGTCCGAGGAGGAGCGCCGCAAGCTGCGCAAGGCTTGGTTGGCCGCTCGCCGCAAGGCGAGCTGATCGCGGACGGCATCGCGTCGCCGCGCGCCCGGACCGCCGGGTCCGCGGTCCCCGTTCCCCGCCGGCAGGTCACCGACTGAGGCTCGCCGCCGGCACTTCGATCACCACCTCGGTGCCGCCGCCCTCGGCCGGGCCCATGGTGATCGAGCCCTCCAGCTGGCTCAGCACGAGGTCCCGGACGATTGAGAGGCCGAGGCTCGTCGTCTTCTCGATGTCGAACCCGGCCGGCAGCCCGATCCCGTTGTCCCGCACCGTCGCCAGGAGCCGGTCCCCCCGGCACTCGAGGGACAACCGCACCCGGCCCGCCCGGGCGTCCGACCCGTCGCCGGCCAGGCCGTCGGCGTCGGCGTCGGCGTCGGCGTCGGCGTC
>JBOGGF010000492.1:0-6523 GCA_050743965.1 Acidimicrobiales bacterium | reverse complement strand
GCGCCAGCCGGCAGAGCCCGCCGACAGCACGGCACCGGCGGCCGTGCGCACCGTGGTCCCCGTCCCCAGCCCGTCACGCACGATCCGAAGCTCGGGGCCAAGCCTGCGCACGACGGTTGCCGTCTCGCTTGCCGCGTCGACCTTCGTCCCGGCGAAGGATGACCCCGCCAGCCGCGACCGGCGGATCCCGTCACGCTGACGGCCGCTGGCGGCGACGTCGACCCCCTCCGGCGTGACGACCACCCCGTAGACGGATTCGGCGGTGGCAGCCGAGACCAGGTCGCGCCGCACATCGTCGGCGACGGCGTCAGCGTCGCGCTCGATGGGATCGCCCCAGCCCCCACCGCCCTGCCACGTAACGGCGAACACGTCGCCCGGGTGCATCGGGACATTGCCGGGCTTGGGCCCGAGCGGGCGGGGCGACAGGCCCCGCGCCCGCTCGTCCCCGGTGATGAACCACTGGCGGACCGTGCTACCCGGCCACCCGCCGAACAGCCCGACCGAGTTGGGCACCTCGGCGCCGTGGGTCATGATGATGGCCTCGGCGCGCTCGGTTCCCCGCAGGGTGAGCGCGATCTCCGCGCTGTTCCCCCCGCGAAACCGCCCGGCACCGCCCGTCTCGGACGCCAGGCGACGGTGGAGGTAGAAGAGCGGCGAGACCTGCTCGTTCGTTTCCACGTCGGCGATGGCCGGGACGGGCACCGCGACCGGACCGCCGGCGTCGATACCGTCCTTCGACGCGAAGGACCCCGACCCGCCGGCCAGGGGATCGAGCAAGTGGAGGCCGAAGCGCTCGCCGAACTGGTTCACACCACCCAGGTTGAAGGTCGACATCGTCCCGGAGCTGACCCCCTGGGCGCGGTGGGCAAATTCCTCGGAGCACCCGAGGAGTAGGTTGAGGGCACGTTGGACGGTGTTCGTCACCGTCCAGATGGTCTCGACGGTGGCGGCGCCCACGGGGGCGGGGTGGATGGCGGTGCAGATGAGCCCGTCCGGGGCGACGACGTCGACGGGCCGCAGCAGGCCGGCGTTCCACCGAAGCCCGAAGCCGAGCGTCGGGATGAGCGCCCCGGTCACGCCGCCATGGAGCCCCGCACGCGTGGCGTTGATGAAGCCGCGGGCTTGCGGGCTCGATCCGCCGAAATCGAGCCGGAGCCGGCGCTGCCGCTTCGTGGCCACCAGGTCGACCGCGTAGAGGGTGTCGTCGTGGCCGTCGTGCTCGAGGAAGTCCCGCACGTGCACGGTGGCGTCGGGCAGCGCGGCAAGGCGGTCCTCCATCGCCTGCTCGGTGGCGTCGACCATCCACGCCATCACTTGCTCGACGATGGCGCGCCCATAGGCGGCGACGAGCTCGGCGAAGCGGTCGCGGGCCACGTGAAGGGTCGCGATGAAGGCGCGGATGTCCAGCTCGAGCGACTCGGGGAGGCGGCTGGCGGCCACGATCATCTCCAAGACGTCCTCGCGCACCTCTCCCCGGTCGACGAGCTTCACGGCCGGGATCCGCAGTCCCTCCTGGTAGACCTCGGTCGCCTTGGGACACCACGAGGCGAAGTTCATCCCGCCCACGTCGGTCTCGTGGGCCATGACGCCCGCCCACGCAACCCGGTCACCGTCGCAGAAGATGGGCACGGCCATCTGAACGTCGTTTTGGTGCAGCGCGCCGATGTACGGGTCGTTGGCGACGTACATGTCGCCCTCGGCGACGGGCCGATGGGACTCGATGTACCGCACGAGGGCGCCGACAGCCGGTGCCTCGTGCGTCACCTGCATGCCCATGGTGGCGAACTCGCCACCGTTCCGGTACACGCCGGTGAAGAAGTCGCTCGCCTCGGTCACCGTCGGCGATCCGGACACGCTCTGGAGAGTGACGCGCATCTCTTCGGTGACGGCGAGAAGACGATTGCGAACGATCTCGTAGGTGACCGCCGCGATGCCCCGGGGGGTCACGCCGCCGCCCCGGCTGCGACTGACTTGCCGAGCGTCACCAGGATGTTGCCGTGCGCGTCGGTGCGCCCCACGGCACCCGGCGGCACCACCAGGGTCTGGCCTGGATATGCGACGAGGCACGGTCCCTCGACGACCTGACCCGGCCCCGGACGGCTCGCCGACCACACGGAGCATCGGATCGGCATCTCCGGGTCGTCGAACACCACCGCCCGGTTGCCGAGCGAGATCAGCTCGTCCCCCGCCGGTGCCGTAACTACACCGGTGTCGGAGCTCCCGAGCTCGACGACGACGTCGGTCCGCACCGAGAGCACCTCGAACCCGGCCCGGCCGATCCTCGAGCCGGTGCCATAGAGGGCCACGTACTCCTCTTCGAAGCGAGCCAGCACGTCCGGACTGCACGGCCGCGGCGAACCGAATCCGTCGCCGAAAGGCACGTCGAGCGAGTGGGCCTGGCCGCGGTAGCGGACCGCGACGAAGCACCGGCATGCCCACGAGCTCCGCTCCGCTCCCGGCACCCGGTCGAGGGCGACGTCGAGGGCGGTGCGCAGGGCGGCGTTGATCCGGTCGAGCGCCTCGTCCTCCAGCCCGGAACCCGGCGACACCCGGACATAGCAGGCCTGCTCGGCGCTCGCCCGCAGGTCCAGCGTCCCCGCTCCGACGGCCGACTGCACGGTGGCGGTCGGCGCCACCAGGAATTGCGGGACGCCAAGCTCGGCGCAGAGCGCCCAGGCGTGCGACGGTCCCATCCCGCCGTTGGCCAGCAACAGGAACTGCCGGGGATCGTGTCCGCGCTCGATGGTGACGCGGCGGAGGACATCGGCCATGTTGCTGTCGAGCACCTTGCGGACACCCCATGCGGCGGCCATGAGCGAGATGCCGAGGGGCTTGCAGATGCCCCGCTCGATGGCGTGCGCCGCCGAGGTGATCGACAGGACGAGATCGCTCGACGCGAACCGCTCTGACACGAGCGTGCCAAGGACGAGGTCGGCGTCCGTGGCCGTCGGTTCTCGACCGCCCCGCCCGTAGCAGGCGGGCCCCGGCACCGCTCCGGCGCTGTCGGGGCCGACGGTGAGCACGCCGTCGCGGACGCGGGCGATGCTCCCCCCACCGGCCCCGATCGTAGACACGTCGACGCTCGGCCGGTGGATGTCGAACCCCGCGATCGAGACCTCCCGGCGCGTCAGGGCGGCGTCATCCACCACCATGCCCACGTCGAAGCTGGTGCCGCCGACGTCGATGGAGAGGAGCCGGTCGTGCCCGGCCTGTCGCCCGACCTCGTGTGCGGCCATCACGCAGGCGGCCGGGCCCGAGAGAAGGGCGGCGACCGGCTCGGCACGGACGCGCTCGGCGGTGGCGACGCCGCCCAGCCCGGTCATGATGTGGACCGGAGACGCTAGCCCTCGCCCCTGGAGCCGTGCGGTGAGGTCGGCAAGATAGTGCCCGACGATTGGCCCGAGGAGTGCGTTCGCCACCGTCGTCGACGCTCGGGCGTATTCCCCCACGCTGCGCGCCACCTCGTGGGAAGTGCAGACGAAGAGCCCCGGGCAGCGGGCGCGCACCGCTGCGGCGACCACGTCCTCGTGTACCGGGTTCACCACGCTCCACAGCGTGCAGACGGCGACGGCGTCGACGGCGAAGTCAACGACGGCGTCCACCACCTCCTTGAGGGCGTGCTCGTCGAGGGGTACCACCACCATGCCGTCGCAGTCGATGCGCTCCACCACCTCGATCACGTGGTCCCGCCGGACGATGGGCCGGTAGCGACCCCGGTTGGCGAAGTCCCCGACCTCGGTGTCACGGAGCCCCGCGACCTGGCGCTTGAGCCGACCGATCTCGATCGTGTCCCGAAATCCGCTGGTGGTGATGAGGGCCACGTTGGCTGTCATGCCGGTGAGGAGGGCGTTCAGCCCGATGGTCGTCCCGTGGCCGAACCGCCGGACCCTTTGGCACAGCTCCTCGGTGGAGAGCTGCAGCTGCTCGGCACACCGCCGGAGCCCATCAAGGAGCCCCGAGACCACATCCGGCGTGGTCGGAACCTTCGCCACGACCTGCCGCCCGTCGGTGCCCCGGACCCATAGGTCCGTGAACGTCCCCCCGACGTCGCTGCCGACATCGAACGTCCCGACGACCGCCGACGCCGACGTGCGCGCCGGGTCGGTCATGGAGGGTCGGGTCGGGCCCGCGCCCCGGATGCCGTCATACGGCGACGCTGACGGGCCGGAGTCCGAGCATCTCCCGCGCCTCGGTTGGAGTGGCCGGCTCCATGTTCATCTCGTGGAGGATCCGCACCATCCGCTCGACCAGTTCGGCGTTCGTCGCCAGCCGACCGCGCTCGAAGTAGATATTGTCCTCGAGCCCCACTCGGGCATGGCCGCCCAGGATGAGGCTGTGCACCGACGCCGGCAGCTGTGCCGGCCCGATGGCGCTCACGCAGAACTCGGACTGGGGCGGCAGGTCTTCCGTAAACCGCTGGAGGTTCCGTGGCGTGTAGGGCGTGGCTCCGGACATGAGCTTGTTGGTCCCCAGCACGATGTTGATGGAGTAGGGCGGCTCGTCGTAGCCCATGGCGATGAGCTCGGTGACCCAGTTGAGGTCGGAGAGGGACATCACCTCCCATTCCGGCTTGATGCTGCGCGCCTTCATCGCCTCGGCCAGTCGGACGCACCGGCTCCAGGACGTGTCGAGGAGCAGCTCCAGGTCGTCCCGGTGCATGCACTGCACATGAGGGTCGAAGGTGCACATTTCGGCCCCGGCATCAGTGCCCCTGAGACGCTCCTCGAAGGCGATCTCCTTGCGACCGTCGGGGAGCTCCCGGATCATGTCGCCACTGATGCCGCCGCCGGTGCTGTTGTTGATGATGATGTCGCACCGCTCCCGGATGCGCCGATTGATCTCCCGATAGATCTCCGCATCGCAGGTCGCGCCATCGTCGGGCCTTCGGGCGTGCAGAGCTGCCAGGCTCGCCCCGGCCTCCCAACACCGGACGATGTCGTCGGCGATCTCGTCCGGCTGAGTCGGCAAGTACTTGGAGACGGTCTTGTCCGCCATGCCCCCGGTGGGCGCGACCGTGAGGATGACGCGGCGGTCTGGCATGTTTCCTCCCTCCCAGAGTCGTTACGATCAGGGAACACCCGGTCCGGGTCTCTGTCAACGACCAGTCGGTGATGCCAGCCATCGACGGCGTCGATAGATGCTGGTCGGGGTGGCCTGGCACGCGAGGTCCTTCGGCCCTGGGGGTGGCGCAATGAAACGGGAGCAGGTCGACCTCAACCTCCTCGTCGCGCTCGATGCCCTGCTCCGGGAGGAGAGCGTCACCAAGGCCGCCGAGAGGCTCTCCGTCGGCCAGCCCGCCATGAGCGCCTCGCTGGGTCGCCTCCGGCACATGTTCAACGATCCCCTCCTGGTCCGTAGCGGGCGCACGCTGACGCCGACGCCACTGGCCCAGCGCCTGGCAGCGCCGCTGCGCACCCTGCTCGACGAGCTGGAGGACCTCCTGACGCAGCGCCCCGACTTCGATCCGGCGACCGGCGTCCGCTCGTTCACGGTGATGGCAACGGACTACGTCACGCTCGTGCTGCTGCGGCACGTGGTCAGCCTGCTGGGCACGAAGGCGCCGGGGGTACAAGTGCGCATCCGTCCGTTGACGGCGAGCTATCGCCAGAACCTCGAGCATCACGAGACCGACCTCCTCGTCCTGCCGCGCGAGGTGGACGCTACTGTCGCCCTTCTCCCGCATCGCACCCTGTTCACCGAACGCTTCGTCTGCGTGACGTGGGTTGGCAACACCGAGGTCGGGCAGCGGATGACCCGTGCGACCTTCTGCCGCCTGCCCCACCTCGCCTACTCGCTGGACCCGCTCCCCTCGCTCGCCGAGCTGACCCTGCGGGACCTCGGCGTGGACCGCGACATCGAGATGACGACCCAGAGCTTCGTCATGGCGCCGCTGCTCGTGCGCGGCACCCGGCTGGTCGCCGTGGTGCACGAGCGCATCGCCCGGGACCTGGCGGACGCTGCCGACGTCTGCGTGTGGGAATTGCCGTTCGACGTCCAGCCGGTCACCGAGGTGATGTACTGGCACCCCCGATCGGAGGCGGACGCTGGTCACCGCTGGCTGCGGGAGTGCATCGCCGCCGCAGCGGCCAACGTCTGAGCTTCCGGACCGGGCCGACGGGCCCGGTAGCGTGGGCCGGACCGCCCAGAGAGGAGGCGCCATGGCCGACCTGGACTTCTACTTCGATCCGGTGTGCCCGTTCGCGTGGATCACCAGCAAGTGGGTCCGGCGGGTGGGCGCGAGTCGCCCGCTGGCCGTCACGTGGCGCTTCATCTCCTTGCGCATGGTCAATGCCGACGTGGACTACGAGGAGCACTTCCCGAAGGGGTACGACGAGGGCCACACGACGGGCCTGCGTCTGTTGCGGGTGGCGGCGGCCGTGCGTGAGCTTCACGGTCCTGACGCCGTAGGGGCGCTCTACGAGGCGCTCGGCGCCGCCATCTTCGACAGCCGCCGCGGGGCCCAGGCGGAGGCACAGCGCGACCTGCACGGGTTCGTGGCCCCGTTGCTCGACCAGCTAGGCCT
>JBOGGF010000491.1:0-8838 GCA_050743965.1 Acidimicrobiales bacterium | reverse complement strand
GTACAGCTTGGTGAAGATCTCGATCGAGTCGCGCCGGACGCCATGGAGCGCCCGTCCGAGGATCTCTTCGGCGGCGCCGCCCGCGTAGACGTCGGCCGTGTCGAAGGTGGTGATGCCGGCGTCGAGGGCAGCATGCACGCAGGCCACCGCCGCGTCCTCCTCGACCTGGCCTCCATGGGTGATCCAGTTCCCGTAGGCGAGGGCGGACACGGTCATGCCGCTTCTGCCGAGATGACGGTATTCCATGCCGCGCGACGCTAATGGACACTCTGGGTACCTGCGACCTGGTCAGGGGCGTCGGATCAGGGGCGTCGGATCGTGGCCCTCGGGTCGCCAGGTAGCGGTCCCCAGGTGGCGGTCACAAGCTCCCTTAGGCTCGGTCGGCAGTGGAGGACCGCCCCCGCCCCGCGCCGCCTGCCGCCGAGATCCTCCGGGTGAGCCGTTCCCTCGCCATCCCGTTGTCCGAGATCACCTGGCGGGCGACGACCCCCGGCGGCCCCGGCGGCCAGCACGCCAACCGGACGAGTAGTCGAGTCGAAGTCCGCTTCGACGTCGGGCGGTCACGTGCCCTGGGGCCCCGGCAGCGGGCGCGGCTGCTCGAGCGCCTCGGCCCAGTGGTGTCGGCGGCGGCGTCTGACGAGCGGTCCCAGTTCCGCAACCGACAGCTGGCACTGGCTCGGCTCGCCGAGCGACTGGCCGGCGCCCTTCGGGTCGAGGCGCCTCGGCGGCCCACCGCACCGTCGCGGGCAGCGAGGGAGCGGCGGCTCGAGGACAAGCGGCGACGGGGCGGTCGCAAGCGGGACCGCCGGGCCCGTCCGGACGACGACCGCTGAGGAGGGCACTGATCGGGACGGGGCCGGAGTGGCAGATGTCACCCCCCGATGCCGTCGACCTCCTCGAGGTCGTCGACCCGGCCCAGGACTTCCCCCGCCCGGGCCAACGCGTGGCGGACCAGCTCGTCGGCATCGGCGTGGGTTGTCTCCCGGACGCCGGCGAGCGGCGTGACGGTGGCGTAGCCGGCGAACACCAGCGCCGCGTCGTCGTCGGGGTCCTCGCCCGCCACGTCGCCGAGGGAAGGGACGGCGACCCCCAGGGTGAGACTGACCTCACCCTCCTCGGGATCACCGCCGGTCGCCGGGCCGCCGCCGGCGAGCCGGGCGTTGCCGGCCGAGCGGATGAGGCCCGAGGTGCTGATCCGCGCCCGGCGCACACCGCGCAGCTCGTCCAACGGCACGGACGGCACGTTCAGGTTGAGCACGGTGCCCTCCGGTGCCGCCGCCACCACCGGCAGGAGCCCGACGGCCACGGTCGACGCCGTCTCCCAGGGCTCGGGCGGCGAGCCCGACCGGAGGGACACCGCCAGTCCGCGCAGTCCGAGCTGGGCGCCGGTGAGCGCGGCGCCCACGGTGCCCGAGTGGAGCACGGAGCGCCCCACATTGACGCCGAGGTTGATGCCCGAGACCACCACGTCGGGCCGGGGACCGAATGCCCCGAGGCATCCCACGATTACCGAGAGGGCCGGCGGCGCGTCGAGGCCGTAGACGGGCACGCCCTCGGCCCCGGGGATCTCGACCGACCGGTACGAGAGGGAGGTGCGCTCGTACACGGTGCCGACCGCGGCCGAGGCACCGCTGTAGTTGGCGAGCGGTGCCACCACGACGACGTCGCGCTCGTCACCCGGTCCGGCTTCGGCCGCCCAGCGAGCCAGCGCCCGGACCATGCCTGCAAGGCCGGGCGCGTGCACGCCGTCGTCGTTGGTGACCAGGATCCGCACGCGCCAGTACGATACCCGCCTGCCTGCAACCGACCTGCGAGGAGATCCCGATGACCCCGAGCCCGCTCTCCACGCCGGTGTCGCCGACGGGCGACCAGTGGGTCATCGGGCACGGTCGCCAGGAGCTCGTGGTGACCGAGATCGGCGCTACCCTGCGCTCGTACACCCTGGGTGGCCGCGACGTCGTCCAGGGCTTCGGCTCCCACGAGTGGTCGCACGCCGGGCGGGGGCAGGTGCTCGCGCCGTGGCCCAACCGGCTCAACAGCGGCAAGTACGAGTTCCGGGGGACCACCGCGCAGGCGGCCCTCGACGAGCCCCAACGCGGGAACGCCATCCACGGACTGGTCCGGTGGCTGCCATGGGCGATGGAGGCACAGGCCCAGAACGTGGTCGTCCTCCGCACCCTCCTGCGACCGACGCCGGGCTACCCGTTCACCCTGGATCTCCGGGTGGAGTACCGGTTGGGGCGCGACGGCCTGGCCGTGACCACCACCGCCGTCAACGTCGGCGAGGGCCCACTGCCGTTCGGCCTCGGATTCCACCCGTACGTGACGGCGGGCTCGGCGCGGGTCGACACGGCCTTCCTGCGGCTCCCGGCCCGGCAGCGCCTGGTGTTGGACGCCCGATCGCTGCCGACGGGGGAGGTCCAGCCGGTCGCCGGCACCGAGCTCGACTTCACCGTGGCCCGGGCGATCGGCCCGACCCGGATGGACACCGCCTTCACCGGCCTCGACCGCGACGAGGACGGGGTGGCCTGGACGTCGCTCGACGACCACGAGAAGGGCACCGGGGCCGAGCTGTGGGTGGACGAGGGCTTCCGCTATCTCATGTGCTACACGGGCGACAGCATCGAGGACTCCGCCCTTCGTCGTACCGCCGTTGCCCTCGAGCCGATGACCTGCCCCCCCGACGCCTTCCGCTCGGGCACCGACCTGGTGGCGCTCGAACCGGGCCAGGAGTGGCAGGGCGCCTGGGGCCTGCGCCCGCACTGAGGTCGCCCAGGGCCAGGCATTGCCCGCCGGGCCAAGCCGACGCTAGCGGCACGGCCGCCTCGGCTTGTCGCTGGGCTACCCGCCTGCCCTGGTTACCCGCCTGCCCTGGTTACCCGCCTGCCCCGGCTACCCGCCTGCGCGGCGACCGGCCCTGCCCCGGCGACCCGCCGCTCGGGGGCTACTCGCTCCCCGTCGACGCCGGCGGGGCCACCGTCCAGCGCACGGCGGCGCAGAAGGCCCGGCCGAGGGGTGCGACCACCAGGCCGTCCAGCAACGGTTCGATCACCGGTGGCGGCGCCAGCCGGAGCTGGCGGCGGGCCCAGCGGGGAAGCAGGCCCATGGCCGCCGCGACGACGAGGGCGTAGACGGCACGGTCGTTGGGCCGCGTGCCGACCCCCCGCAGGAGGAAGTCCCTGGCGTCCATGGCCTGGGGGCCGGCGTAGAGCTCCGGACGCACCCGACCGAAGTAGGCCGACACCTCGTCCACCGACTCCGGGACCCACCGGGCACCGAGGGCCCGGGCCAGGCCGGCGGTCTCGGCGAGGTAGTGGTCGCACTCCGCCGGAGTGAGGCGGTCGGGCCCGTACCGCTGGGCGGCCTGGAGGAAGCTCCACATCTCGGCCACGTGGACCCACGTCAGCAGCTCGGGGTCGCCGGCGGCGTAATGGCGCCCGTCCGGGGCCGTGCCGGTGACGTGGCGGTGGACCCGGCGCACCTGCTCGATGGCTCGGCTCGCCTCTTCCATGGTCCCGAAGGTGGTGACGCCGACGAAGTTGGCGGTGCGGCGCAACCGCCCGATGGCATCCTCCCGGTAGTTCGAGTGGTCGGCGACCCCTGCCATGGCCAGAGGGTGCAGGGTCTGGAGCATCAGCGCGGCCAGCCCGCCCACCACCATCGAGGGCAGGTCGCCGTGGACCCGCCGGGCGACCCCGTCGGGGGGCAGGAAGGCGTGCTCGGGATCGGCGGCGCACGGTGGGGGTTTCCCCGGCACGCCGAGGGCGCGCCGGACACTGCAGCGGACGTCGGAACGCACCGGCGCCAGGAGCGCGTCGGCGACGGCTAGCGGTACCTGGAGCGGTGCCAGGGCCAGCTGGCCACCGAGGGCGCCGGCGCGCCAACCGACCGCCGCCACCTGGCGCAACGTCGTCTCCACCGGCCCAGCATCGCGCCGCCGGCCGTCGACGCCGGCGCGGCCACCGCAGTCAGGCGGTAGCCCGCGCTAATGGTCGACCTCGACCTCGACGTCGGCGTCGACCGGCACCGGGACCTTCAGCCAACGTTCCGGTGAGTCCTCGATGAAGGCGATCATCCCGTCCCGGTCGAGGAAGCGCTCCTGTATTCGGGAAACGGTCACCTCCATGCTCCCGACGCGCAGCCGGTCGCCCGCGGCGACCTGGGACGCCCGACGAGGCTCCCAGCCGTCCCCACCCGGTGCGGCGCTCACAGGCCGAGCCCCCGCAGCGACTTCCCGAGCGGGCGGTTGACGGCGCGGTACACCTTTCGACGGACCACTCGCTTGGAGCAGGGGACCGGGCCCCGCAGCGCGGCGCGGACGTCGTCGGAGGTGCGGGCCGCTCGGAAAAGCTCCGACGTCAGGCTGGGGGGCTTGCGGGCCAACTCATACTCCTCTCCGGACACCGGCGGAGCACCGGCGGCGGTCGCCATCATACGGCCGTGGCCCGGAGGGAGCATCGGTGCCAGGGAACGGGACCGAGGCGCGGGCGCTCGGCTCCGATCCACTGATGGGCTCAGCCGGCGATCGCCTGGTACACGAGCGCCTTGAGCTGGCGGCGGAAGTCGAAGGTCCCCGACGGCATGAACTGGGTCATGAACACGACGCCGAGGTCCTCGGACGGGTCGATCCAGAACGTCGTGGACGCCGCCCCGCCCCACATGGCCGCGCCGGCCGAGCCGACCGCGCCGGTCGCCCCCGGGCCCAGGCCGACGGCCATCGTCAGGCCGAAGCCCATGCCGGCGGATCCGACCTCGCCGTAGGACCCCGGCAGGGCCATGCTCGCCAGGTCGGCACCCCCCGGCAGATGGTTGACTGTCATCAGCTCCCGCTGTCGTGGGGGTCGCCGGCGAGGATGAGCCGCTTGTCCCCGTCGCGCCCGTAGGTGGCGGCGAACCGCCCCAGTTTCTCGTCGGGCACTCAGAGGTCGGTGTCGTCCATTCCGAGCGGCTCGCACACCTCCGCCCGCAGGTACTGGTCGAATGGCACGCCCGAAAGGACCTCGACGAGCCGGGCGCACATGTCGGTGCCGAGGGAGTAGAGCCAGTGCGAGCCCGGATGGAACCGGAGCGGCCCGGTGGCGAGGTGGTCGGCCATCTGCTCGAGCGAGGCGAACCGGGCGCCCGGGCGCTGGCGGGCCGCCACGCGCACGTCGACGAGGTCGAGGTCGGTGTTGCCCGAGCCGTAGCCGAGCCTGGGCGTGTGGGTCAGGAGATCCTTCACCGTCGGTTGCCGGCGCGGCGCCACCAGCGTGGGGTGGGCTGGGTCCCCCTCGGCCACCTGGATGCCCCCCCACGACGGGACGAACCGGGCGACCGGGTCGTCGAGTTGGAAGGCGCCGCGCTCGTACAGCGTCATGAGGGCGACACCGGTCACCGGCTTGGTCATCGGGTACGCCCGCCAGAGGGTGTCCACCCGGACGGGCACCTGGCGCTCGCGGTCGGCGAGGCCAAGGGACGAGCAGTGGGCCAGTGCCCCACGGCGGACGACGGCGACGGCGCACCCGGCCAGCTTCCCGGGGTCGAGGTAGCGCCGGCGCAGGTGGTCGTCGACGCGGCAGAGGCGTCCCTTGTCCATTCCTGCGGCGGTGGCATCGAGCGCCATGGTCGGGTCCCCCCGGTGACGGCGTTGGTGACAAAGTGTAGATAACGCGGTACGA
The DNA here is from genome assembly GCA_050743965.1 of Acidimicrobiales bacterium. Classification (GTDB taxonomy): domain Bacteria; phylum Actinomycetota; class Acidimicrobiia; order Acidimicrobiales; family RAAP-2; genus DAHUZJ01. Next base: position 3,181 of record JBOGGF010000491.1, on the reverse strand, counting down.
GGAGGAAGATGCCAGACCTGTTCTCGGTCGAAGGGAAGGTGGCTGTCGTCACCGGGGGCTCCCGGGGCATCGGCCTCATGGTCGCCCGCGGCTTCCTCGAGGCGGGGGCGCGCGTCTACATCTCGTCCCGCAAGACGGCCATGTGCGAGGAGATGGCGGCCGAGCTGTCGAAGTCGGGGGAGTGCTGGGCCCTGCCCGCAGATCTCTCGACCGAGGCGGCGTGCGCCCGGTTGGCGGCCGAGGTGGCAGACCGGGAGTCGCGCGTGGGTGTGCTCGTCAACAACGCCGGGGCCACCTGGGGCGCACCGCTGGCCGAGCAGGACGAGGCGTCGTGGGACCGGGTGCTCGAACTGAACGTCAAGGGCCTGTTCTTCGTGACGAAGCACCTGCGATCGCTGCTCGAGTCGGCCGGCACGGCGGAGGCCCCGGCACGCGTGATCAACATCGGCTCCATCGACGGCATCCAGGTCCCGGCGATGGAGACGTACTCCTATCCGGCGTCGAAGGCAGCGGTGCACCAGCTCACCCGGCACCTCGCCCGCCGGTTGGCGCCGGCCGTCACGGTGAACGCCATCGCTCCCGGGCCGTTCGAGTCCAAGATGATGGCGGCGACCCTCGAGGCGTATGGCGACGTCATCGCCGAGCGGGCGCCCCTCGAGCGGATCGGCCGCCCCGACGACATGGCCGGAACGGCCATCTTCCTCGCGTCCCGGGCCGGCGCCTACCTCACCGGGGCGGTGATCCCCGTCGACGGCGGCATCGCCGCCCTCGGGGGGTGACAGCACCGGCGCGCCCGACCGGTCCACCCACACCACCGCTACACGACCGCGACCTGCCGAGGAGCCGCCATGCCGATCAACGTCAACCCCGTCCCGACGCTCGACGAGCGGGTCAACGACGTCCGTCTGCGCACGGCGGCGATCGTGAACGACGAGATCCTGCCGATCGAGGAGCGACTCTGGCCGCAGCGCCGGCACGAGCACGTCTCGGAGGCCGAGCTGGCGGCGGCCAAGCGCCTGCGGGACGGCGTACGCCAGAGGGTCAGGGCCGAGGGGCTGTGGGCCCCGCACCTTCCCCGCGAGTACGGGGGGATGGGGCTCGATTTCCTGTCCCACGCCTACATGAACGAGGTATTGGCCTACGCCGTGGGCGCAGCGTCACTCTTCGGGGTGATGGCGCCCAACTCGGGCAACCAGACCATCCTGGTTAAGTACGGCACCGAGGAGCAGAAGCGCAAGTGGCTGCTGCCGCTCATCGACGGCACGATGCAGTCCGGCTTCTCGATGACCGAGCCGGAGCACGCCGGCTCCGACCCGCGGTCCCTCACCACCTCCGCCGTCCAGGAGGGTGACCACTGGGTGGTCAACGGCCACAAGTGGTTCACCTCCAACGGCAAGGCCGCCGACTTCTTCATCGTCATGTGCCGGGCGGAGAACGGCCAGATGGTCCAGATCATCGTGCCGACCGGCGCCCCCGGGGTCACCGTCGTCCGAGGGATCGGGATCTGGGGTCACCGAACCTCCGACCACTGCGAGGTCCGCTATGACGACGTCCGGGTGCCGATCGAGAACGCCCTCGGGCAAGTGGGTGACGGGCACGGGGCGGCGCAGGACCGCCTCGGCGCCGGGCGGATCTTCCACTGCATGAACTCGGTCGGCCAGATGTGGCGCGCGTTCGATCTCACGGTCGAAAGGACGCTCACCCGGGAGGTGCACGGCGGCCTCCTCAAGGACAAGCAGTTCGTCCAGGGCTTCATCGCCGACAGCTACACCGACGTCGTGAGCGCCCGGCTCATGACGATCCACTGCGCCGAGAAGGTCGACCGCCAGGATCCTCAGCTGCGGACCGACATCTCCGCCCTCAAGGTGTTCGTGCCGGCCGCCTACCAGCGGGTAGTCGACCGGGCCATCCAGGTGTGGGGGGCGGCAGGGGTGTCCAACGACCTGCCGCTGTCGGGCATGTACATCGGCGCCCGCACTCTCCGCCTCGCCGACGGTCCCGACGAGGTGCACCGGATCCTCGTCGCCAAGAACGTCATCCATCACTACGAGCGCGGCGGCACTTGGGACTTCGCTCGCTGAGGTGACGACTGTCGCCAGGGCGGCGGTGGTGCGGTACCGAGAGCCCACCCACGGGGGAAGCCGACCCGACCCACGTGACCACCGTCGCACCCCCGTGCCAGGATGGCGCTGCCGCGAACGTGAAAAGGGGGAGGTCTAACCGTGAAGACCTCTCGATTCGAGTGGGGAGAGAGGGAGACGGGCCGGAGCGACACGGCGCGGCGACGGAAGGGCAGGCCAGGGACCCGCAGAGGGCGCCGGGCCCAGTTCAGGCGGCTAGCCGGTACTCGTGGATGAGGCCGCCCAGTCGGTCGGTTCTTCGTAGCCTGGCGAGGTCGACGTCGCTGCTGAGCGCGGGAGTCGTGGTGAGTGCCGACGGCGCGCGTTGGTCGAGGGACCGGTGAGGGCGGTGCGAGTTGTGATGCTCGACGTACTCGGCGAGCACGGCTTCGAGGTGGCAGCGGCCGAGGATGAGCATCCGGTCGAGGCACTCGCGCCGCATAGTGCCGATCACGCGTCCACAGATGGCGTTCGCCCGGGGTGCCCGGACTGGGGTCTTGATGATCCTGCAGTTGTCGCCAGTAAAGACGGCGTCGAAGGACGCGGTGAACTTGGTGTCGCGATCGCGGATCAAGACCTTGACCGCGTTCGCCTGTTCGGCGAGGTCCATCGAGAGGTTGCGAGCCTGCTGGGTCACCCAATCGGTGACCGGCTTGGCGGTCACTCCAGCGATCTGCACGAGACGCGTGTCGCGGTGGATGAACACGAGGACGTAGAGCCTGCGGAGTCGGTCCGTGTCGACATGGAAGAAGTCGCAGGCGATCAATCCCTTTGCCCGTGCGGAGAGGAACTCTGCCCAGGTCGCCCCCGATCTCTGCGGCGACGGCTCGACGCCGTGGCGCTTCAGGATGGCCCAGACGCTCGAGGGGGCGAGAACGATGCCCATGGTGGCGAGCTCGCCGTGGATCGGGCGATAGCCCCAGGTCGGGTTCTTCTTCGCCAACCGGAGGACGAGCGCGGTGGTTCCCGCTGCGATGCCAGGTCGACCGGTCCGACCGTGCGGGTAGGTCCAGCGCTTGGCGACAAGAGCCCGGTGCCAGCGCAGCAAGGTTGCCGGCTGG
>JBOGGF010000490.1:0-7571 GCA_050743965.1 Acidimicrobiales bacterium | reverse complement strand
GCGCCGGTTGACGCCCCGACGGCCCCGGTGCACCGCTCCCGGGGCCGCCCGACCCGGTGGCCGCCAGCGTGCTCAGGTGCCCGGTCCCGGGCGCACCGGTAGTGTCGGCAGCAGCGCCGCCAGCGGCACGCGCGCCGGAAGCGCCCCGAGCGGCGCTGCGGGACCTAGGAGCGAGGAGCGAGGCCGACAATGGCGACGACGGGCCCGACGGCCCCCCTGGAGGAACGGCCTGCCTACCGGGCCCTGCGGCATCACCACGCCAATGTCGCCGACCGCCACCTTCGGGAGCTGTTCGCCGTCGATCCCGGGCGGGTCGAGCGGTGCACCGTCGAGGCCGTCGGCCTCCACCTCGACTACTCGAAGAACCGCATCACCGACGAGACGGTGCGGCTCCTCGTGCAGCTGGCTGAGGAGTCCTCGCTGGCGGCCCGGCGGGACGCCATGTTCGCCGGCGAGCCGGTCAACGTGTCCGAGCACCGCGCCGCCCTCCACGTCGCCCTCCGCATGCCGGCAGGCACGGCGCTGGTGGTGGACGGCACCGACGTGGTGGCCGAGGTCCACGGCATGCTCGACCGGATGGCCGCCTTCAGCCGGCGCGTCCGTTCGGGCGACTGGCGGGGCCACACCGGCAAGCCGATCCGCAACGTGGTCAACATCGGCATCGGGGGCTCGGACCTCGGACCGGTCATGGCGTACGAGGCGCTGCGCTGGTACTCCCAGCGGGACCTGACCTTCCGCTTCGTCTCCAACGTCGACGCCACCGATCTGGTGGAGACGACGCGGGACCTTGCCGCCGACGAGACGCTGTTCGTCGTCTCGTCCAAGACCTTCGGGACCCTTGAGACCCTCACCAACGCCACCTCGGCGCGGCGCTGGCTGGTCGAGCAGCTGGGTGACGACGCGGCGGTCGCCCGGCACTTCGTGGCTGTCTCGACCAACGAGCAGCGGGTCGCCGACTTCGGGATCGACCCCGCCAACATGTTCGGGTTCTGGGACTGGGTGGGCGGGCGTTACTCGATGGACTCGGCCATCGGGCTGTCGACGATGCTCGCCATCGGCCCCGAGCAGTTCGGCGAGCTCCTGGCCGGCTTCCACGACATGGACGAGCACTTCCGCACCGCACCGCTCGCGGCCAACCTGCCCGTGGTCCTGGGCTTGCTTTCGGTGTGGTACATCGACTTCTTCGGCTGCCAGACGATGGGGGTCATGCCCTACGAGCAGTACCTGAAGCGGTTCCCCGCCTACCTCCAGCAGCTGACGATGGAGTCCAACGGGAAGCGGGTGACCATCGACGGCCGGCCAGTCGGCTACGACACCGGCGCCGTGTACTGGGGCGAGCCCGGCACCAACGGCCAGCACAGCTTCTACCAGCTCCTGCACCAGGGCACCCGGCTGGTCCCGGTCGACCTCATCGGCTTCGCCACGAGCTGCAACCCGCTGGGCGACCACCACGACTTGCTGATGTCGAACGTCTTCGCCCAGGCCCAGGCGCTAGCCTTCGGCCGGACCGAGGACGAGGTCCGGGCCGAGGGCACCGCCGGGGACGTCGTGCCACACCGGGTGATGCCCGGCAACCGCCCGACCAACGTCCTCCTGGCCGAGCGGCTCTCCCCCCGGACCCTCGGCACGCTCGTGGCCCTCTACGAGCACGTGGTGTTCACCCAGGGGACCATCTGGGGGATCGACTCGTTCGACCAGTGGGGCGTGGAGCTGGGCAAGGCGCTGGCCCAGGCCATCATCCCCGAGCTCGAGAGCGAGACCGAGCCCGAGCTGGACCACGACCCGTCCACCAACGCCCTGATCCGCACGTACCGCGCCCTGCGGCACTGAGCCGGCTCACGACCCGAGGAGGAAGCGATGCCCACCGACCGACCGATGCAGCTCGGCATGATCGGCCTCGGCCGGATGGGGGCCAACCTGGTGCGCCGGCTCCTGCGCGACGGTCACCGGACGGTCGTCTACGACGTGAGCGCCGACGCCGTCTCGCAGCTCGAAACAGAGGGTGCCACCGGCGCGTCGTCGCTGGAGGACTTCGTGTCGAAGCTGGCGACGCCGCGGGCGCTGTGGCTCATGCTGCCGGCGGCCATCGTGGCGTCCACCCTGGACGAGCTGGCCCCGCTGCTCGAGGCCGGCGACATCATCGTGGACGGTGGCAATTCGTACTACCGGGACGACATCGCGAGGGCCCGGCAGCTCGCCGAGCCCGGCCTGCACTACATCGACTGCGGGACGAGCGGCGGCGTGTGGGGGCTCGACCGCGGCTACTGCCTGATGATCGGAGGGGAGCCCGAGCCGGTGGCGCACCTCGATCCCATCTTCCGCACCATCGCCCCCGGCCGGGGCAGCGCCGAGCCCACCCCGGGCCGGACCGCCCATGACGGCACCGCCCAGGACGGCTACCTGCACTGCGGCCCGAGCGGCGCCGGGCACTTCGTGAAGATGGTCCACAACGGCGTGGAGTACGGGATGATGGCCGCCGTCGCCGAGGGCCTCGACATCATCACCCACGCCGACGCCGGGACGAGGTCCGAGGAGGCCGACGCCGAGACCACGCCGCTGCGCGATCCCGAGGCGTACCAGTACACCATCGACGTCGGCGAGGTGGCCGAGGTCTGGCGCCGGGGCTCGGTCATCGGGTCCTGGCTCATGGACCTCACCGCCGACGCCCTGGCCCGGACACCCACTCTGGAGAAATTTGCCGGCAGGGTATCGGACTCGGGCGAGGGACGCTGGACGGTCATGGCCGCCGTCGACGAGGGCGTGCCGGCGCCGGTGATCACCGCGTCGCTGTACGAGCGTTTCGCCTCGCGGGGTCTGGGGGAACTGTCGGCCAAGCTCCTCTCGGCCATGCGCAGCGAGTTCGGCGGCCACGCCGAGAAGCCGGCGTAGGTCCGCCACCCGGGGCCGCGTGGCCGGGACGGGCCCGACAGCCGGGGCGAGGCCGGGACGTGACGGGCTGCCGCCCGCCGGAGACGACGAGAGAGGAGCGCAGGTGCATCACGACGTCGAGGTGCTGGCGGACCACGACGCCCTGTCGAGGGCGGCGGCGGTGGCCGTGGCCGGATGGGCCCGGGCCGCGGTCGAGGCCGGCGGCGCCTTCCATTTCGCCGTGAGCGGCGGGCGCTCGCCTTGGGCCATGTTCGCCGAGCTGGCGTTCCTCGACGTCCCGTGGGACCGGACGACGATCTACCAGGTCGACGAGCGCGTGGCGCCGGCGGACGACCCCGACCGCAACCTCGCCCACCTGCGGGATGCCCTCGCCGACGCGCCGGCGAGGGTCGTGCCGATGCCGGTCGAGGCCGACGATCTCGAGGGCGCAGCCCGGCGCTACGGCGAGTCGCTCCCCCCGACCATCCATCTGGTGCACCTCGGCATCGGCCCCGACGGCCACACGGCCTCGCTCGTACCGGGCGATCCGGTGCTGGAGGTGGCCGACCGGCCGGTCGCCCTCACCACCACCGCCTACGAGGGCCGGCGGCGGATGACCCTCACCTACCCGACGTTCGCCCGGGCCCGGCAGCTCCTGTGGCTGGTGAGCGGCGGGGACAAGCGGGAGCCGCTGGCCGCGCTGCGCCGCGGCGACCGGTCGATCCCCGCCGGTCGGGTCGAGGCGGCGGCGTCCCTCGTGCTCGCCGACCGCGCCGCCGCGCCCGACGGCTGACCTGCACCGGCGACGAGGAGCCGCTCAGGCGGTGCCGGCACCGGCAGGCGGCGCCTGGCTTCGCCACTCGACGGCGTCACCCCGGCCGACGACCACGGCCGACACCATCTCGGGACCGAACAGCCCGTGCTCGACCAGTCCGGGCACGCGCCCCAGCCGGTCGGCCAGGGCGTGCGGCTCGCCGATCGGCGCGTGGAGGTCGGCGATCACCCCCCCGTCCGGGCTCTCGCCGACGTCGCGCAGGATCACCGGCCCCAGCGCCGCCAACCGCCGGAGAGTGCTCGCCAGCCCGTAGGGCAGGAGCTCGAGGGGTACCGGCGGCCGCAGATGGTCTACGGGCTTCGAGGAGTCGACCACCACCACGAAGCGGTCGGCGGTAGCGGCGACGACCTTCTCGCGGGTGTGGGCGGCCCCGCCGCCCTTCACCAGCCACCCGTCGGCCGCCACCTGGTCGGCACCGTCGATCGCCAGGTCGAAGCGGTCGATCGAGCCGAACGGCACCACCCGGAGGCCGAGGCGCTGCGCCGCCACCTCGGTCCGCGGCGAAGTCGCCACGCACCGGACATCCGGTGCCCGGCGGGCGAGGGCGCCGAGCAGGTGGGCCACCGTCGACCCCGTCCCGAGCCCGAGCGTCATCCCGTCCTCGACCAGCGACGCTGCGGCGGCGGCGGCGACCTGCTTCTCGTGCTCGGGGGTCACGTGCTCGGCGGTCACCGCCGGGCATTGTGGCACGGGTACCGTCGCCGTCGCCGACGGCGGGCTCACCAACGGTAGAAGCGGTGCCTTCCTGACCGCTCGCCTCGCCCGATGGCGAAGCCGACCACCCAGAACACGAGCAGGATCACCGCGACGATCCAGAGCAGATGCAGAGCAAAGCCCAAGCCGGCGAACAGCAGTACGAAGACGAACGCCAACAGCAGCAGCACGGTCCACTCCCTTCCTCACGGCGCACAGCCGTGTGCCTCCGGCCGGTCGGCCGTGACGGCGAGCCTGGCGCCACGCCGCCGACCACCGTGTACCCGCGGGCGGAGACCGCCAACCACAGGGGTTGCTTGCACCACGCAACACTTGCTGCGGTGAAGTGCCACGGCCGGCACGCGCCACTCCGGTGCCCGCGGCCTCTACCGTCGAGGAATGCCCTTGCAAGGAACGTACGAGCCGAGCCCCCAGCAGTGGGTGCGCGACCAGGTGGACGCCTACGAACGCTCCGGCGGTCGGGAGGCCAACACCCTGCGCGACACCGGACTGCCGATCATCGTGGTAACGACCCGGGGCCACCAGTCCGGGAAGATCAGGAAGTTCCCGGTGATGCGGGTGGCGCACGGCGGCGAGTACGCCCTCGTGGCGTCGAAGGGTGGCGCCCCCACCCACCCGCTGTGGTACCGGAACCTGGTCGCCGGCCCCGATGCCGTCACCATCCAGGATGGCCCGGAGCCCTTCGACGCCGATGTGCGGGAGGTGAACGGCAAGGAGAAGGCCGCTTGGTGGGAGCGTGCGGTGGCCGCCTACCCCACATATGCCGACTACCAGCAGCGCACCGACCGGGAGATCCCGGTCCTGGTGGCGCGCCGCCGCGAGCCCTCCGGCGGTACCCCATGACCGCCGTCCCCGGCTCCCACCGCGACCTGCTCGGGGCGCAGGTCGGCGTGCTCGGCACGGTCGGCCCGGACGGCCGGCCGCAGCTCTCGGCGGTGTGGTTCCTCGCCGAGGGCGACACGATCGCCCTCTCGCTCAACACCAGCCGTCAGAAGACGAAGAACCTTCAGGTCCGCCCGGTCGCCGACCTTCTCGTCCTCGACCTCGCGAACCCCTACCGCTACCTCGAGCTACGGGGCGACGTCGAGATTGCCCCCGACGACGACTACGACTTCGCCCGCCGCGTCGGTGCGAAGTACGGCGCCGACCTGTCCGAGCACGACGGGCCCGGCGACCGGCGGGTGACCGTGACCCTCCAGCCCCGCCGCGTCAATGCCGTCGACATGAACGGCTGAGCGCGTTGCATATCGTCGGCCGTCTCCCGGGTAAGGCAGTCGGGTGGACGCCGGGGAGGACCGAATACTGGCAGGTCGCAACCGGGTGAGCCCGCTCCTCGGTCAGGGTGGCTCCGCCTGCGTGTACGACGGGTACGACACCCGTCTGGCGCGGCCGGTGGCGATCAAGCAGCTGCGTCCCGAGGTCGCGGCGGACCTCGCCATGCGGCGGCGGTTCGAGCAGGAGGGCCGCACCGCCGCCCGGCTGACGCACCCGAACGCGGTGGCCGTCTACGACACCGGCGAGGAGGCCGGCCACACCTTCTTCGTGATGGAGCGGCTCCCGGGTCGGAGCCTCGCCGACCGGATCGCCGACGGGCCGATGGGCGCGGCCGAGGCGGCCGGGGTCGCGGCCGATGTGCTGGCGGCGCTGCGGGCGGCCCACTCGCTCGGCATGGTCCACCGGGACGTGAAGCCCGGCAACATCCTGCTCACCGAGGAGGGCCGGGCCAAGGTCGGCGACTTCGGTATCGCCACGAGCCTCGACCTCGTTCTCGTCGGTGACACAACCATGGTCGACGCCACGGTCCTCGGCCTCGTGATCGGGACGCCGGCGTACCTGGCGCCCGAGCGTCTGACCGGCGAGCCGGCGACCGAGCGCACCGACCTCTACGCGCTCGGCGTCGTGCTCTTCGAAACGCTGACCGGTGCCAAGCCCGAGCCGGGCGCCACCTCGGTGCCGGGGGCATCGCCGGCACTGGCAGCGGTCGCGCTGCGGGCGCTCTCACCTCGGGTCGCCGACCGGTTCGCCTCGGCCGCGGAGATGGCAGCAGCGCTGCGAGCGGGGCTGGCGCCCTCGGTGAGCGAGACGACGCTGGCGGCACGGTGCTACCGGGCATCTCGTCGGCCGACACCGGGCCGACCGGAGCGGCGGCGAGCACCCTGGCGCGAGCGGGCGCCAGGGGCCCGACGGTCGTGCCCGCCGGCCGGCGGTCCTTCGGTCGCTGGTGGCGACGGGCAGCGCGGCCGCGGCCGGTGGTCGTGGGCTCGCTCATGGGAATGGCGGCGCTGGGGGTGGCGACTGTCGTCGCCACGGGAGCCCCCGCGGGCGGTCACCCACACGCCCCGGCGCCCACGCCGAGCCGGAGATCGGCGGTCCGGACCGTAGACCGCTCGCCCACCCCGACCACCTCGGCGGCCGGGGCCTCGGGGACCGGCACGTCGGGGACCACGAGCACTGTGCCGGTGGTACGCATCGTCGACCAGAAGGTCCAGCCGGCGGCCAGCACCTCGAGCCCGGTCACCGCCACGCCCGCCGCAGTGCCGTTCACCCCGGCACCCACCGCGCCCACGGCCGCCACCGCTGCCAGTGGCGCCACGGTGCCCACCGCTCCTGGGATATCGGCTGGTCCGGGCGCCGGCGGCGGTCACGGCGGGGGGGCCGCCACGGCCTGGCCCGTGCACGCCGGGGACGGCGCCGGGCACACCGGTCAGCGTCACGGCCCGGGAGGCGTAGCGGGCGACCACGCGGCGGCCTGTGACCACGGTGGACGGGCCACCCACGGCGGCCCCGAAGGGGCCGGGGGCCCCGGGGGTCACTGACACCCGATGCGTCGCCGGTTGACCCCTGCCAACCCCAGAAGGACAGTTGCCCCTCCCCCATCGAAGGAGGCGTCCCATGGTCGACGTGGTCCCGCGGTCCTCCGGCCCCCACGGGACAGGTGCGGACGCCGGCACCCTGCCCGGGACCACGTCGCCGGGTGACCGCACACCGGTGGCGCAGGCGGCCGGCGCCTACGACGCCGCCCGGTCGGCGTGGGCGTCCGGCCGGACCAGATCGCGGGCAAGCTCCTCAATGGCGGCCAGACCTGCATCGCCCCGGACTACGTGCGGGCCGACCGGTCGGTGGCAGACCGCCTGGTCGAGGCGCTGCCGGCAGC
>JBOGGF010000489.1:0-7709 GCA_050743965.1 Acidimicrobiales bacterium | reverse complement strand
GCCCGGGAGGTCACCTCGTCCCCCCACCTCCGGTCGAAGTCGTCGAGGGCGTGGCCGTAGTCCGAGTGCCCGTCCACCCACACCACGTCGGCCTCGGTGGTGATGCGGTAGACCGCCTCGGACGGGTCGTCGGCCTGCTCGAAGAGGTGCGTGACCTCGTCGATGCCGTCGACGAAGACGAAGCTGCGCACCTTGGAGAACTGCGTGCTGATGGCGTAGACGAGCTGGAGGGTGAACCGGGCGAAGGAGGCCACAGAGCCCGAGATGTCGGCAACGACGAAGATCTCGGGCTTCGCCGGCCTGGGATGGCGGTACTTGGGCACCACCGGCACCCCGCCCGTCGACAGCGAGCCGCGGACCGTCGCCCGGAAGTCGAGCGGTCCCCGGCGGAGGTGGCGCCGCTTGCGGCCCAGGCGGACGGCCAGCTTGCGCGAGAGGGGGCGGAGGGCAAGTTGGAGGGCGGCGAGCTCGTCCCGGGTGGCGTGCATGACGTCGACGTCCTCGGGCAGGGGTTTGCGCACCGAGCGGGCGAGGGCCTCGGCCCCGCGGTCGAGCACGAGGCGCCGGCGGATCTCGGCCTCGACCACCCGGCGGAGCTCGTCTATGCGGGCCCGGTACTCGTCGGCCAGGAGCCGGTCCTCGAGGTCGGTCAGCTCCTGGACCGCCCGCTCCTCGGCCATCAGGCGCTCGAGCAGGCCGTCGAGGTCGAGGTGCCGCAGCGTCCGGTAGAGGTAGTAAGTCCCACCGACCGGGCGGCCCGGCTCCATGCCGGCGTAGCGGTCGACGGCGTTGCGGGCGACGGCGCCGCCGAGCCCCCGGCCGCCGCCACGCACGGCCCGGTAGAGCATCTGGGCCAGCTCCTCGGCGCTCAGGCTCTCCCCGCTCCCGCCGGACCCGGCGGCGCGGCCCGAGCCGGGCGCGGCAGCCGGCAGCTCCCCCGCCTGCACCTCGTCCCCGGCCTCGGCACCGTCACCTTCGCCGGCACCGCCGCCCGCCACCCGGGGCGAGAAGTAGACCTCGAACGCCGTCTCGAACGCCCGCCAGTGGTTGGACGACTTCACCAAGGTCGCCGCCAGGGTGTACTTGAGCGCCTGGCGGTCCTCCATCGGGACGTGGTGGACGGCGGTGGCGGCGTCGAGGTGCTCGGTGAGCGAGACCGGCAGCCCCGCCGCCCGCAGCTCGGTCACGAAACCCGAGAGCAGCTCCAGCACCGGCGGCCCTAGGCGTGGGCGGCCAGCAGCTCCCGGGCCGCCCGCTCGATGTCGCTCTGGTGCTTCAAGAGGACGTGGAGCGTGTCGCGGGCGCCGGCGGCGTCGATCGACTCGGCCCCCAGGACCACGAGCGTGCGGGCCCAGTCCAGGGTCTCGGACACGGAGGGCGCCTTGCGCAGCTCGAGGGTGCGTAGCGACCGGACGATCCGGGCCACCTGGTCCGCCAGCTCGCCGGTGATCCCGGGCACCCGGGAACGGACGATCTCGCGCTCGCGCTCGAGCGTCGGGTAGTCGAGGTGCAGGTAGAGGCATCGGCGCTTCAGGGCCTCGGACAGCTCCCGCGTGTTGTTCGAGGTGCAGAAGACCATCGGCACCCGGGTCGCCCGCACGGTGCCGAGCTCGGGGATCGACACCTGGTACTCGCTGAGCACCTCCAGGAGCAGCGCCTCGGTCTCGAGCTCGACCCGGTCCACCTCGTCGATCAGCAGGACCACCGGTTCGTCGGCCCGGATGGCCTCGAGCAGGGGGCGGGTGAGGAGGAACTGCTCGGAGAAGATGTCCGCCTCGAGCGCCTGCCAGCCCGTCCCCCCGTGACCGGCGTCCCCAGCCTCGGCCACCTGCTCGGCCTGGATCCGCAGCAGCTGCTTGCGGTAGTTCCACTCGTAGAGGGCCTTCGACTCGTCGAGGCCCTCGTAGCACTGGAGCCGGATGAGCCGGCTGCCGGTCAGCTCGGCCACCGACTTGGCCAGCTGGGTCTTGCCGGTGCCGGCCGGGCCCTCCACCAGCACCGGCTTGTCCAGTCGATCGGCGAGGAAGACCACGCCGGCGATCCCCTCGTCGGCGATGTAGCCGACTCCGCTGAGGCCGTCGGCCACGGCCGGGATGGACTCGAAACGGCTCATCGCCGCACCTGCCCCTCGCCGCGGACGATCCACTTCGTGCAGGTGAGCTCGCGCAGGCCCATCGGGCCCCGGGCGTGCAGCTTCTGGGTCGAGATGCCCACCTCGGCCCCCAGGCCCAGCTCGCCGCCGTCGACGAAGCGGGTGGAGGCGTTGACCACCACCGCTGCGGCGTCGACCTCGCGCACGAAGCGGTCGGCGGCGGCCAGGTCGGTCGTGACGATGGCCTCCGAGTGCCCGGTACCGTACCGGGCAATGTGGTCGATGGCGTCATCGAGGCGGTCGACCACGGCGACGGCCAGCTTCATCCCGAGGAACTCGGTGGCGAAGTCGTCCTCGGTCGCGGCCCCCACCCCGGGGAGGAGTGCCTGCACCCGGCGGTCCCCCACCAGCTCGACGCCCTCCAGGGCCTGCCGGACGCGGGGCAGGAACGCCGCGGCCACGACCTCGTGGACGAGGAGCGACTCGGCGGCGTTGCACACCCCCGGGCGCTGGGTCTTGGCGTTGGCGACGATCTCGGTCGCCATGTCGAGGTCGGCGGCGGCGTCCACGTAGACGTGGCAGTTGCCGTCCCCGTCGAGCACGTAGGGCACGGTGGCGTGCTCGAGCAGGGACGCAAGGAGGGCAGGGCCGCCCCGGGGAACGAGGCAGTCCACGATCCCCCGCAGCCGCATGAACTCGACCGCCGTCGCGTGCGAGGCGTCCTCCACCAGGGCCACGGCGTCCTCGGGAAGTCCCGCCTTGGCCAGGGCCCGGCGCAGCACGGCCACCACCGCCCGGTTGGAGGCGAGGGCCGACGCCGAACCCCGCAGGAAGGCGGCGTTGCCGGCCTTGAGGCACAGCCCGGCGGCGTCGCTCGTCACGTTGGGCCGGTTCTCGTAGATCACGCCCACGACGCCGAGGGGCACCCGCACCCGCTCGACCCGCAGGCCGTTGGGCCGGACCCAGCCGTCGACCACCTCGCCGACGGGGTCCGCCAGCGCGGCGACCGACCGCAGCCCCTCGGCCATGGCCGCCACCCGCTCGTCGGTGAGCCGCAGGCGGTCGAGGGCGGTGGCGCCCAGGCCGTCGGCGGTGGCCCGCTCGAGGTCCTCCTCATTCGCCGATCGGAGCGCGCCCGCCCCCTCCACCAGGAGGTCGGCGCCGAGCCGCAGAGCGTCGTCGCGCGCCGCGGTCGCCGACCGTGCGACGTCCCGGGAGGCGGCGCGGACGCGGCCCCCCAGCTCCTGGAGGCTCATCGCCCCAGACTACCGGCCACCTGCGCACGACCTCGTCCCTAGACGAGCACGACGAGGTCGTCCCGGTGCACGACCGCCGGGGCCAGGTCCTCGGGCAGCTCGTCGCTGCGCCGGCCGACCCACTCGGCCGCCCGCTCGGCGCCGTAGCGGACCAGTCCCTTGGCGAACACCGCCCCGTCGGGCCCGGCGATCTCGACCGCGTCCTCGGGGGTGAACGCCCCGTCGATCCCGACCACGCCGGCCGCCAGGAGCGAGCGGCCCCGCTCGACCAGCGCCGTGCGGGCCCCGCCGTCGACCGAGAGGGTGCCCGCCGCGCCCCGGGCGAAGGCGATCCACAGCTTGCGGGCCGGGAGGCGGCGCGGGCGGGCCCGGCAGACCGTGCCCACCCCGGGCTCGAGGCCGGCGGCGGCGGCGAGGACGCCGGGGCGCTTGCCGTCGGCGATCACCGCCGTGACGCCCGACCACGTGGCGATCCGGGCGGCCGCCAGCTTCGAGGCCATCCCGCCGCTGCCGACCTCGCTGCCCGCTCCCCCGGCCAGGGCCAGCAGCCGCTGGTCGATCTCCACTACCTCCTCGATGAGGGAGGCCTCGGCGGACAGGCGCGGGTCGGCGGTGAGCAGGCCGGCGGTGTCGGTCAGGAGCACCAGGAGATCGGCCCCGACGAGGTGGGCGACGAGGGCGCTCAGCCGGTCGTTGTCGCCGAAGCGGATCTCCTCGTCGGCGACGGCGTCGTTCTCGTTGACGACCGGCACGACGCCGAGCTCGCGCAGGTGGCCCAGGGTGCCGCGGGCATGGAGGTACTGGGCCCGATGGGCGAAGTCGCCCGCCGCCAGCAGCACCTGCCCGGCCAGGAGGCCATGGGGCGCCAGGCCGTCTTGCCACGTGCGCATGAGCCGGTGCTGGCCCACGGCTGACACCGCCTGGAGCACGGCGGGGTCGGCCGGGCGGGGGCCGCCGTGCCCGAGCGTCGACCAACCGGCGGCGATGGCCCCCGACGTGACCACCACCACGTGGTGCCCGTCCCGGCGCAGTCCGGCGATCTCGTCGCACAGGCGGGCGACCACCCCCGCCTCGACGTCCCCGCCGCCGGTGGTGACGGTGGACGAGCCGACCTTGACGACGACGTTCACTGGTCGCGGTACCAGGTGAAGGACACGCCGCCGACCCGGACCTCGTCGCCGTCGTGGGCGCCAGCGCGGGCGAGGGAGCGGTCGATCCCGAGCCGGCGCAGGCGCCGCACCGCCTCGGCCATGGCACCCGCGTCGGTGAGGTCGGACAGGCTCACCGCCCGCTCGGCCGCCCGGCCGACCACCGCCCACTCCCCCGGACCCGCCCGCTCGACCCGGAGGCCCTCGGGCGCCGGCCGGTGCACCACCGGGGCCGCGACCACGACCCGGCGCCGGGCCTCGACGACGGTGGTCGCAAGGCGACCCAGCAGCTCGGGGACCCCCTGGCCGGTCACGGCCGAGATCACCAGGTCGGCCCCGGCGTCGCCGGCGGCTGCGCGGGCGTCGTCGTCGCCGGTGGCGTCGGCCTTCGACGCCACCACCAGGCGGGGGCGCTCGAGCAGCTCGGGGCGGTAACGCTCCAGCTCCCCGAGGAGGACCCGGCGCTGCTCGCTCGGTGCGGTGCCGTCCATGGGGGCGAGGTCGAGCAGGACCACGAGGGCCCGCGCCCGCTCCACGTGGCGGAGGAAGCGGTGCCCGAGACCCCGTCCCTCGGCCGCCCCCTCGACCAGTCCCGGCACGTCGGCCACCACCAGCTCGACCTCGTCGGTGCCATGACCGACCCGGACCACGCCGAGGTGGGGCTGGAGGGTGGTGAAGGGATAGTCGGCGATCTTCGGCTTGGCGGCGGAGATCACCGAGATGAGGGTGGACTTGCCGGCGTTGGGGAACCCGACGAGGGCCACGTCGGCCACCAGCTTCAGCTCGAGGTCGAGCCACCGCTCCTGGCCGCGCTCCCCCTGCTCGGCGAAGGCCGGCGCCCGGCGGGCGTTGGAGAGGAACCGGGCGTTCCCCCGGCCGCCCTGGCCGCCCTCCGCCGCCAGCCAGCGGTCGCCGGCGCCCGAGAGGTCGCAGAGCACCGAGCCGTCGCGGTCCCGCACGACCGTGCCGATGGGCACCGGCGCCACCAGGTCCTGTCCCCGGGCGCCGTGCCGCCGCTTGCCCGATCCGTGGCCGCCGTCGGTGGCGCGGCGGAACGGGTGGTCGCGGAACCCGAGCAGGGAAGCCTGGTTGGGGTCGGCGACGAGCCACACGTCGCCCCCGTGCCCCCCGTCCCCGCCGTCCGGGCCGCCCCGGTCGACGTGGGCCTCGCGGCGGAAGGAGACCGACCCCGCGCCCCCGTCACCCGCCCGCGCGTGCAGCTGCGACTCGTCGACGAACCCCGCCATGTCAGACCAGCGCGACGTGCAGGTGCCGGGCGAGCGCGGGGCCGAAGGCGACGGTCCCCTCGCCAACCGCCAGCACCAGGGTGCCGTCGGGCACGCGGGCGGCGACGACGGCCGTCGCTCCCGGCACGAAGCCGTGCTCGTCCAGGTAGAGGAGCGAGTCCATGTCGACCTCGACGTCCTCGCTGATCCGCTCGAGCCGGACCTTGGTCCCGGGCTCGACGTCGGCCAGGGGCACCTGGGCGACGAGGGGGCTGCGCTGGTGCGAGCCCGGGATCGGGTTGCCGTGGGGGCAGGTGACGGGATCGCCGAGGAGGTCCACCAGGCGCGCTTCGACGTCGTCGGAGATGACGTGCTCCCACCGCCCAGCCTCGTGGTGCACCTTGTGCCACTCGAGCCCGATCACGTCGACCAGGAGCCGCTCGGCCAGCCGGTGCCGGCGCACGACCTTCTCGGCCAGCGCCGAACCCTTGTCGGTGAGCTCGACCACCCGCCCCTGGCGGCGCACGTAGCCCTCGTCGGCCAACCGGTCCAGCATCTCGGACACCGACGGCGCGGAGCGGCCCAGGCGCTCGGCGAGGCGCGCCTGGATCGGCGGAACACCCTCCTCGATGAGGGAGTGGACCGTCTCGAGGTACTCCTCGACGGGCGGGTGGTAGCCCTCCTCCACGCCGGTGAGCCTACCCACGCCCTACCATGGCCCGATGCCGACCACCCGTCCCGGGGCCCACGGCGCCAACCCGTTCGAGCAGGCGCGACTGGCGGCGCGCGAGCTGGCGCGCGTCGCCGGGGTCGACCATTTCGACGCCGTCGTGCTGCTGGGGAACGGGCTGTCGGCCGCTGCACCCTTGCTCGGTGCCGACGGACCCGGCATCGACCTGTCGAACCTCCCCTGGTTCGCCCGCATGGCCGGGCGCCCGGTGGCATGGTCGCTCCGGCTCGGCGACGACCAGGTCCTGGTCGTGACGGGACCGGCCCCGGCGTCGGACGACCCGGTGGAGGTGGTGCACCCGGTGCGAACGGCCATGGCCGCCGGCGCCGGGACGGTCGTAGTGGTGACGGGCGCCACCGCCGTCGACCCGTCGCTGCCCCACGGCGCCGTCCTGGCCATCGCCGACCACCTCACGCTGGCAAGCCGCTCGCCGCTCGGCGGCGTGGCGCCGGAGGGCAGCCCCTTCGTGGACATGACCGACGCGTGGTCGCCCCGCCTCCGGGCCCTCGCCCACGACGTCGAGCCGGACCTCGGCGAGGTCGTCTACGCCCAGGTGGAAGGCCCCCAGCTGCCGACGCCCGCCGAGCGCCGGATGCTGGCGGGGTTAGGTGCAGACCTCGTCGGCATGTGGGGCGTGCTCGAGGTGATCGCCGCCCGCCACCTCGGCGGCGAGGTGCTCGGCCTGGCCGTGGTGACCGACCGCCTGGTCCCCGACGCGGTGGCGGCCACGGCGCCCGCGGCCGCTGGCACCGTCGCCCGGATCGTCACCGGCGTGCTCGACCGCCGTTGACCGGGGGGCTCCGGACGCTACCCCGAGCGGGGCAGGACGTCGACGAGCTTGCGATCCCGGCGCTTGCCGAATTTCACCACACCGTCAGACAGGGCGAAGAGGGTGTCGTCGCCCCCGCGGCCGACGTTGAGTCCCGGGTGGAACCGGGTCCCCCGCTGGCGCACGATGATGGAGCCGGCGGTGACCGCCGTGCCGTCGAACGTCTTCACCCCGAGGCGCTGGGCGTTCGAGTCGCGGCCGTTCCGAGTGGATCCGCCGCCCTTGGTCTTCGACATCGCTCCTCCTCGTCAGGACCTGGACTCGATGGAGACGATCTCCACCGTCGAGTAGCGCTGGCGGTGGCCCCAGCGGCGTCTCTGGTTCGTCTTGGACTTGTAAGTCATGGCGTTGATCTTCGGTCCGAGCTCCTCGCCGACGACCCGACCGGTCACCGCCACGCGTTCGAGCTCTCCCGGAGTTGCCCGCAC
>JBOGGF010000488.1:0-2109 GCA_050743965.1 Acidimicrobiales bacterium | reverse complement strand
CTGCCCCACGTCATGGCCATGCTCATTCCCGAAGCCTGGGCAGGCAATCCGGACATGGACGAGGACAAGCGCGCCTTCTACGAGTACCACGCCTCGCTCATGGAGCCGTGGGACGGCCCTGCCGCCGTGTGCTTCACCGACGGCACCGTGGCTGGCGCCGTGCTCGACCGCAACGGGCTACGGCCCGCTCGCTACTGGGTCACCGACGGGGGCCTGGTCGTCCTGGCCAGCGAGGTGGGCGTGCTCGACCTCGACCCGGCGACGGTGGTGCGCAAGGGCCGGCTCCAACCGGGCCGGATGTTCCTGGTCGACACCGCCCAGGGCCGCATCGTCGACGACGACGAGATCAAGGGCGAGCTGGCCTCCCAGCACCCCTACGCCGAGTGGTTGACCAAGGACCAGGTGGCGCTGGACGAGCTCCCGCCGCGCCTCATGCTCACCCCCCAGCATGCCAGCGTGGTCACCCACCAGCGGCAGTTCGGCTACACCACCGAGGAGCTCCGGCTCATCGTCGGGCCGATGGCCCGGGCGGGGGAGGAGCCCATCGGCTCGATGGGGTCCGACACCGCCATCGCCGTGCTGTCGGAGAAGGCGCGCCTGCTCTACGACTACTTCTTCCAGCTGTTCGCCCAGGTGACCAACCCGCCCCTCGACGCCATCCGGGAAGAGCTGGTGACCTCCCTCGCCGCCACCGTGGGACCCGAGGGCAACCTGCTCGATGCCACCCAGGGCTCCTGCCGGCAGATCCTCCTGCCACGCCCGGTCATCGACGGTGACGACCTGGCAAAGCTCATGTACGTCAACGAGCACGGCGAGACCCCCGGCTTCAAGGCCTTCGCCATCGACGCCCTCTTCCCCGTGGCGATCGCCGGGGAGCCCGGCGCCCCCACGCCCGAGGGTGGCCGGGCCCTGGCGTCGGCCGTCGAGGACGTGCGGACCAGGGTGTCGGCCGCCATCGCCGAGGGCGCCAACCTCATCGTCCTGTCGGACCGCAACGCCACTACCGAGCTGGCGCCGATCCCGTCGCTGCTCGTCACCGCCGCCGTCCACCACCACCTGGTACGGGAGAAGGCCCGGACCAAGGTCGGCCTCGTGGTCGAGTCGGGCGACGCCCGCGAGGTCCACCACATGGCCCTCCTGATCGGGTTCGGTGCCGCCGCCGTCAACCCGTACCTGGCCCTCGACTCGATCGACGACATGATCGCCAACGGCCAGCTCGAGGGCGTCCCGCCCCGCCAGGCCCACAAGCAGTACATCAAGGCGGCGTGCAAGGGCGTGCTCAAGGTCATGTCCAAGATGGGCATCTCGACCGTGGCCTCCTACACCGGGGCGCAGGTCTTCGAGGCCGTAGGGCTCGACCGGCAGGTCGTCGACGAGTACTTCACCGGCACCGCGAGCCGGATCGGCGGGGTCGGCCTCGACGTGCTGGCGGCCGAGGTGGCCAGCCGTCACCGCCTGGCCCATCTCGACCGGCCGACCGAGCGGGCCCACCGCGAGCTCGAGGTGGGTGGTGAGTACCAGTGGCGGCGCGAGGGCGAGCTGCACCTCTTCGGTCCCCGCACGGTCTTCAAGCTCCAGCACGCGACCCGGTCCAAGCGCTACGAGATATTCAAGGAGTACACCCAGGCGGTCGACGACCAGTCGACCCGGCTGGCCACGCTGCGCGGCCTGCTCCGGCTCACCCCGGCGCCCGGCGGCCCCGTCCCGATCGACGAGGTGGAGCCGGCGAGCGATATCGTGAAGCGCTTCTCGACCGGGGCCATGTCCTACGGGTCCATCTCGGCCGAAGCCCACCAGACGCTCGCCATCGCCATGAACCGGCTGGGCGCCCGGTCCAACACCGGCGAGGGCGGGGAGGACCCCGACCGGTTCACCCCCGACGCCAACGGCGACCTGCGGCGCAGCGCCATCAAGCAGGTGGCGTCGGGCCGGTTCGGCGTGACGGGCGAGTACCTGGTAAACGCCGACGACCTGCAGATCAAGATCGCCCAGGGGGCGAAGCCAGGGGAGGGGGGCCAGCTCCCGGGCAACAAGGTGTACCCCTGGATCGCCCGTACCCGGCACTCCACCCCGGGCGTGGGCCTCATCTCCCCGCCGCCGCACCACGAC
>JBOGGF010000487.1:0-5736 GCA_050743965.1 Acidimicrobiales bacterium | reverse complement strand
GCGCAGGAGGGGGCGAAGCCGGCAGGGTTTGGGGCTGCTGCGGTTGCTGGAAGGGCGGTGCGGAAGCCTGCGGCGCGGCGGGGGTTGACGCCCGCCGGGCGTCGATCGCCCGCAGGACGTCCTCGCGGGTGATCCTCCCGCCCACGCCGGTCCCGGTGATCTCGGCCGCCGACATCCCGTTCTCGTCGAGGAGGCGCCGGACGACGGGCGAGAGCAACAGTGCCTCGGGTCCGCCCGACGGTCCGGCGGGTGCAGGGCCACCGCCGGGCGATCCTTGCGGGCCCCCCTCGGTGCCGCGGGCCATGTAGCCAGCGGGCGGGGCCGGGGGCCCGCCGTCACCGGTCGGCGTGCCGGCGGCCTGGGCGGGCGGGGCCGGCTCTGCCTGTGCCTGTGCCTGTGCCTGTGCCTCTGCCTGTGCCTGTGCCGGTGCCGGAGCCGACTGTGCCTGCGCCGGAGCCGGAGCCGGTGGCGCGGACGTCGGCGGTGCCGGTGCCGACGCGGGTGCCGAAGCCGGTGGGGCGCCGGCGGTCCCGGGCGCCGGTGGCGCCGTCGGGCCACCGGGGGAAGGCGTCTCGGGTGCGGCCTGCTGGTCCTGAGCCGATGGCGCGGGAGCCGCGGGCGCGGGAGCCGGTGGCGATTCAGCCGCGGGCGCCGGGGGCGCCGCTGCGCCGTCACCGATCACCGCCAGCCGGGCACCGACCTCCACCGTCTCGCCCTCGGGTACGAGGATCTCGGCGAGCACCCCGCTCTCCGGGGCGGGGACCTCGGAGTCGACCTTGTCCGTCGAGACCTCGAACAGGGGCTCGTCGCGCGCCACCTGGTCGCCGACGGACTTCATCCATCGCGTGATGGTGCCCTCGGTGACCGTCTCGCCGAGTTGCGGCATCGTGACGTCAGCCAACGTGAAGTCCCCTTCCGGTGAGCGCCAGCACCGTCTCGCCGAACGCCTCGGACAGCGACGGGTGCGGCTGGATGAACTGCGCGACCTCTTGGGGGGTCGCCTCCCAGTTGACGGCGAGGTAGCCGGCGCCGAGCTGTTCGGTCACCCACGGTCCCGCCATGTGGACCCCGAGGATCCGGCCGGCGCTGCCGTCGGGGCGCTGCTCGGCGACCACCTTGACCAGCCCCTCGGTGTCGCCGATGATCCTTGCCCGACTGTTGCCGCCGAAGGGGTCCTTCTTGACGGTCACCGGGATCCCCCGGGCGACCGCCTGGGCCTCGGTCAGCCCGGCGAAGGCCACCTCGGGGTGGCAGTAGATGGCCCACGGCACCCGCTCGTAGTCGACGGGCACCATCGTCTCGCCCAGGATCCCCTTGACCACCAGGATCCCCTCGGCGAAGGCCACGTGCGCCAGCTGCGGGGTCCCGGCGGCCACGTCACCCACGGCCCACACGTGCTGCTCGTGGGTCTGCATCAGGTGGTTGACGATCACGAAGCCCCGCTCGTCCAGTTGGGCGGCGGTGCCCTCGGCGAGGAGGCCCTCGGTGCGGGGCCGCCGGCCGACCGAGACCACGATCGTCGCCACCTCGATGTCGCGGCCCTCACCCAGGTGCACGACCGTCCCGCTGCCGTCGTCCTTGGGGGTGTGGCCCTTCACCTGGGCGCCGGTGACGACCTCGATGCCCCGGCGCCGGAAGGAGCGGGCCACGACCGCGGCGACCTCGTCGTCGCACCCGGCGAGGATCGAGTCGAGGGCCTCGACCACGGTGACCGTGGCCCCGAGGTCGGAGAGGAGCGAGGTGAACTCGCACCCGATCGCCCCGCCGCCGACGACGGCGGCCGAGGCCGGCACGTGCTCGAGGTCGAGGAACTCGTCGGACGTGAGGACGAACCGCCCGTCGACGTCGAGCCCCGGCAGGGTGCGCGGCACCGAGCCGGCGGCGAGCACCACGTGGTGACCGACCACCTCGGTGCCGGCGTCCGGGCCGTCGACGACCCGGACCCGGCGGCCGGCCATCAGGGTGCCGGTCCCCTGGAGGACCGTCACCTTGCGCCCCTTGAGGAGGCCACTCAGCCCGCGAAAGAGCTGGTCGACGACGTTCGTCTTGCGCTTCTGGTTCACCCCGAAGTCGATCGACGGCTCGCCGTCGCCGGCCATGATGCCGAATTCGGCCGCGCCCTTCACCGTGCGGTGGACCGCGGCCGTCTCGAGGAACTCCTTGGCCGGGACGCAGCCCCGGTGGAGGCACGTGCCCCCCACCTTGTCGCGCTCGACGATGGCGATGTCGAGGCCGGCGGAGGCGCCGTAGAGGGCGGTCGCGTACCCGCCGGGTCCGCCACCGATAATGACGACGTCGTAGTTGTTGTCCCCGGTGACCATCAGCCGCGCCTCCTGCGCTGTCGTCGAACCTCCCACGTCGTACCCGTGGCGGCACCCTGCCCGCAAGCGCCCGGGCCAGGGACGAGCTTACCGGAGCCCCCGGCGTCTCCCGCCGGTTGCAGGAAGCCCGACGCGAACCGGGCCGCGACTACTTGGGCGGCATCCGGATGCCGCCGTCGAGGCGGATCACCTCGCCGTTCAGGTAGCCGTTGTGGGCGATGTCCACGACCAGGCGGCCGTACTGCGCCGGATCGCCCAGCCGCTTGGGGAAGAGGACCGACTGGCCCAGTGCCTGGCGCTGCTCCTCGGGCAGCATGGCCAGCAGCGGCGTGTCGAAGAGGCCCGGGGCGATGGCGAGGACCCGGATGCCCACCACCGACAGGTCGCGGGCAGCGGGCAGGGTCATGCCGACGACGGCGCCCTTGGAAGCCGAGTAGGCGAGCTGGCCGATCTGGCCGTCGAAGGCGGCCACCGAGGCGGTGTTCACAATGACGCCGCGCTCGCCGTCGGGGCCGGGCTCGGTCGCCGCCATGGCCGAGGCGGCCTTGGTCATCACGTTGAACGTCCCGATGACGTTGAGCCGCTGGATGAGCTCGAAGGCGTCGAGGTCGTGCGGCGTGCCGTCCCGGTCGACGACCCGGCCGATCCACCCGGTGCCGGCACAGTTGACGGTCACCCGCAGGTTGCCGCCGGCGGCCGCCCGGTCGACCGCCGTCTGGCAGTCGTCGGGCACGGTCACGTCCCCGGCGACGTAGTCGCCACCCACCTCGGTGGCGACCGCCTTCGCCCCCTCCTCGTTGCGGTCGAAGACGGTCACCCGGACGCCTTCGGCCGAGAGGGCCCGGGCGGTCGCCGCCCCGAGCCCCGACGCCCCCCCGGTGACGATTGCTGACGCTCCGCTCAGGTTCATGGGGCCCGATGGTAGGAGGGTCCCCGGACCGGAGCCAATGGACCGCGGCCGACGTTCGGGGTCCGCCGCGCCGACCTGGCCCGGCTCGGCGCGGCGGCCACGGCCATGCGCCGGCCCCGTCAGCCGATGCCCGACGTCCCCACGCCGGCGGCCGCCGCCGCGGTGGCCAGCCCGTCGACGACGTCGTTCCACCGGTCGCCCGAGTGGCCCTTCACCCACTGGAAGCGGACGTGGGTTCCCGGCACCAGGGCCAGCGCCAGCAAGGGCTCCCACAGTTCCCGGTTGGCGACCGGCTTGCCCTGGGAGTTCCGCCAGCCACGGCGGTGCCAGCCGGCCCACCACCGGTCGCGGAAGCAGTTGACGACGTAGGTGGAGTCGCTGCGGACCAGGAGGCCCTCGTCGGCGCCGGCGCCGGCGGGCAGGAGCGTCCGCAGCGCCTCGAGCACGGCGGTGATCTCCATCCGCTGGTTGGTCGCGGCGGGGTCGGCGCCGCTGGCGTAGCGGCCGCCGGGGACGACCCACGCCCAGCCGCCCCGGCCCGGGTTCCCGAGGCACGAGCCGTCGGTGTAGACGGTGAGGGTCACCGGCGCCGACCGGGGCGCGACAGGCGTTGGGGCCGAGGGTGCAACGGGTGGGGACGGGTCGGACCAGGCACCCGGGAACGGTACCGTGGGAGCCGTGCTCTTCGACGGGATATCCCACCAGGTGCCGGACATCGACTCGAAGGAGACGTCCGAGTGGTTGGACTCCTTCGACGCCGTCGTCGGCGCCCACGGCCGGGGGCGGGCGCGTTTCCTCCTCATGAAGCTCCTCGAGCGGGCCCGGTCCCAGCAGGTGGGGTTCCCGGCAACCGTCTCGACCCCCTACGTCAACACCGTGGCAGCCGACGAGGAGCCGTGGTTCCCCGGTGACGAGTACCTCGAGCGCAGGATCCGTGCCTACATCCGCTGGAACGCCGCGGTCATGGTGGTCCGGGCCAACATGCGCACCGACGGCATCGGCGGCCACCTGTCGACGTACGCCAGCTCGGCCGCCCTCTACGAGGTCGGCTTCAACCACTTCTTCCGGGGCAAGGACGACGGCGGCGCCGGCGACCAGGTCTACGTCCAGGGTCACGCCTCGCCCGGGATCTATGCCCGGGCGTTCGTCGAGGGCCGCCTGGACGTGCACGACCTGGACAACTTCCGCCACGAGGTCGGCGGCGGCCTGCCGAGCTACCCGCACCCCCGCACGCTGCCGGACTTCTGGGAGTTCCCCACCGTCTCGATGGGCATCGGCCCGATCAACGCCATCTACCAGGCGCACGTCAACCGCTACCTGCACCATCGCCATCTGGTGGACACGAGCGACAGCCGGGTGTGGTGCTTCCTCGGCGACGGCGAGATGGACGAGCCCGAGTCGATCGGCGCCCTCGGGGTCGCCGGGCGCGAGCACCTCGACAACCTGATCTTCGTCGTCAACTGCAACCTCCAGCGGCTCGACGGCCCGGTGCGGGGCAACGGCAAGATCATCCAGGAGCTCGAGGCCCTCTTCCGTGGCGCCGGATGGAACGTCATCAAGGTCATCTGGGGCTCCAAGTGGGACGAGCTCCTCGCCCGCGACGTCGACGGAGTGCTCCTCGACAAGATGAACACGACGGTCGACGGCGAGTTCCAGAAGTACGCCGTCGAGTCGGGCGCCTACATCCGGGACCACTTCTTCGGCCCCGACCCCCGGCTGCGCAAGCTGGTCGAACACCTCTCGGACGACGAGCTGCGCACGCTGCCGCGCGGCGGCCACGACTACCGCAAGCTCTACGCCGCCTACAAGCTCGCCACCGAGCAGCGCGGCGCACCCACCGCCATCCTCGCCAAGACGATCAAGGGCTGGACGCTCGGGCCCGAGATCGAGGCCCGCAACGCCACGCACCAGATCAAGAAGATGACCCGCACCCAGCTGAAGGTGCTGCGCGACCGGCTGTACCTGGCCAACGAGATCCCCGACGAGGCGCTCGAGGCCGAGGTGCCCCCCTACTACCGGCCCCCCGAGGAGTCGCTCGCGCACGAGTACCTGATGGCGCGGCGAAAGATGCTGGCAGGGTCGCTGCCGCGGCGCCTGGTCCGGCCGGCCAAGGTGGTGCAGCCCGATCCCAAGGTGTTCGCCGACCTCACCGCGGGGTCGGGGAGCCAGGCGGCATCCACGACGATGGCGTTCGCCCGGCTGCTGCGGAACCTCTGCCGCGACAAGGACCTCGGGTCGTTCGTCGTCCCGATCGTGCCCGACGAGGCGCGGACCTTCGGCCTCGAGCCGATCATCGCCGAGAAGAAGATCTACGCTCCAGACGGCCAGCGCTACGTGCCCGTCGACGCCGACCTCCCGCTGCACTACGCCGAGTCGACGTCGGGCCAGCTTCTCCAGATGGGCATCACCGAGGCGGGGGCGGCGGCGGCGTTCAGCGCGCTCTCGACCGCCTACTCCACTTGGGGCCGGCCGATGCTGCCCGTGTTCCTCGTCTACTCGATGTTC
>JBOGGF010000486.1:0-3263 GCA_050743965.1 Acidimicrobiales bacterium | reverse complement strand
GTCCGAGGCCGTGCGCGCCAGCACGACGCGGCGCTGGCCGAGGGTCGCCAGGGCGACGCCCACCGTGCCGTCGACCCTGGCCCGGACGGGCACGGGCGCACCTCTCGCCGGCGACGGTGCCGTTCCCCTCACGTCGCCGGATCCTACGCAGCCCGGGACCACCAGTGCCGTCGAGCCGCCCGGGGAGATCCCGAAGTCCGTGCTTAAGATCCGCCGCCGCCTGTCCGATATTCACGGTACGGGGGTTACGGGGATGGGGATGGGGACCGCCGGGCGCCGCGCAAGCGGAGGTGCGCACGCCCGGCGGTGCCCGCGCGAGAGCCCAGGGAGGTGACGGGATGGCGCAACGCATCGTCGGGCTCGACATCGGAACGAGCGCGGTGCGTGCCGTGGAGCTCACGGTCGACACCGGTGGGCTCCCCGTCCTGGAAGCGTTCGGGCAGGTGGGACTGGGACCCGGGGTCGTCGTCGACGGCGAGGTCCGGGACCGCGCCCAGGTCGCCGCCGCCCTGCGCCGCCTGTGGCGGGAGGGCGGCTTCAGCGAGCACCGGGTCCGCCTGGGCGTCGCCGGCACCCGCGCCATCACCCGCGAGCTCGAGCTGCCGCCAGTGCCGCCCAGCGAGCTGGACGACGCCGTCCGCCTTCAGGCGGACGACGTGGTCCCGTTCCCGGCGGAGCGAACGGCGCTGTCGGCGGCGGTGACGGCCCAGATCACCGACGCCGACGGCGGCGGCCAGCTGCGGGTGCTGGTGGCGGCCGCCCATCGGGACCTGGTCGACGGCGTGGTGGCGGCAGTCGAAGCCGCCGACCTCCAGCCCGTCGCCATCGACCTCAACTCCGCCGCCCTGGCCCGGACGTTCGTCGATCCCAATGCCGTGGCGCCCGACATCGTCGTCTCGATCGGCGCCGGCCTCACCATGGTGGCGGCCCACCACCGGGGCGTGGTCCAGTTCGTCCGGACCATCGACCGGGGTGGGGAGTCGATCACCGAGGCCGTGGCCAGCGCCCTCGACATCCCGCTCCCTGACGGGGAGCACGTCAAGCGCCAGCTGGGCGTGACGGGCTACCACGACGACCGGGCGCTCGATGCCGCCCTGGCGGCCGTCGACGACCTGGTGGCCGAGATCCACAGCTCGGTCCGCTTCTTCTCGAACCTGCCGGGCCGGTCGGCGCCCGGTAGGGTCCTCGTGACCGGGTCGGCAGCGGCCACGATCGGTCTCATGGAGCGCCTCGCCGCACGGCTCGACGTGCCGGTGCACCGGGCGTCCTCGCTCGCCGTCGTGGACGCCAGCCGGCTGCCGATCTCCGAGGATGAGGCGGCGACCATCGACCCGGCCATCGCCGTCTCGATCGGCCTGGCCCTGACGACCAGCGGCCCCACCCACTTCGAGCTGCTCCCCGGCGAAGTGAGCTCCCGCTACGCCGAGCGGCGGGTGCGGCGGCTGCTGGTGGTGGCGGCGGCCGTCCTCGTCCTGGTGCTCGCCGGCGCCAGCGCCTGGCGGGTGCTGTCGGTCCGCTCGGCCGAGGGCCGGGTCAGCGGTCTCACCACACAGCTGCGCCTGATCAACACGGTGGAGGTCCCCAAGTACGACAATGCCGTCCGGCTGGCACGGCAGGCCACCACGTTGCAGTCCCAGCTCGAGCCGCTGGTCGCCAACGAGGTCGACTGGCTGGTGGTGCTCAACCAGCTGGGGCAGTACCTGCCGCCCGATGCCGTCGTCTCCACCGTGAGCCTGACCGCGTCGAGCACGCCGTCTTCCAGCTCGAGCTCGTCGGCGTCGAGCAGCGCGTCGAAGAGCTCGGCATCGGGCGCCAAGGTGATCGGCACGGGCCAGGCGACGATCACCGTGCCCGCCTTCCAGCAGGTGACGACATTCGGCGAGACGATCGGCAAGTCCCCGGTCCTCGTCGGTCTCGCAGTGACCGGGACCCTCTCGACATCGAACTCGTCGGTCACCTTCCCCGCGACCTTCTCCGTCAGCCAGCAGGCCCACAGCCAGCGGCTCGGGCTCTTCTCCCAGCGGGTCCCGTGAGCGCCTCCTCGCCCACGGTCGCCGTCCTCCGGCGCCCCAAGGTGATGCTCGGCATCGCCGTGGCGCTGGTCGTCGTGCTGGCGTGGCTCATGGCCTTCTTCGTGCCCCAGGGCCGCAAGCTGTCCTCCCTGCAGCTGCAGGAGCAGTCTCTCCAGCAGCAGGTGAACGGCGGCAACGCCAAGGTGGTCCGGCTCCGCGACGAGTCGCACCATTCGGCCCAGATCGCTGCCATGGTGAAGAAGCTCGAGGGCTACGTGCCGGCGACATCGGACATCAGCTACATCGCCCTCTTCTCCAACACCGCCAAGGCGAACGGGGTCAGCGTCACCTCCATCGGCCCGGGCTCGGCGACCCCGGTCACCGGCTCGTCGTTCCAGTCGATCCCGGTCGCCGCCACGGTGACGGGGCCCTACGACAACCTCCTCTCGTTCGTGCGTGCGATCTACGTCATGCCGCGACTGACCGACATCGACTCGGTACAGCTCAGCGGCGGCGGGCCCAAGACCAACCGGGGGACGGTCCTCACGGCGACGTTCCAGCTGCAGATCTTCACCAGCCAGAAGGCGGCCGGATGATGGTCGTCCGCCGGTCGTCCACGCACTCCGTGGCGGGACGTCGCCGTCCGGGTCGAGTGCTGCTGGCCCTCTGCGCCATGCCGTTGGCCGGCGTCCTCACCGCCGGCTGCACCTCGGGCCCGTCGGCGACGGGCAGCGGCACGTCGACCACCCCGGCCGTGGTGACGTCCAAGTCGTCGGCGAAGGCGACCACGAGCACGACCACAGCGAAGTCGGCGTCGGTACCGGCGTGCGGCTCGACACGGGACCCGTTCGACGCCACCGACACGCCGGCCCCGCCTGGCTCGCCCGCACACTGCTGAGCGCCCCCTTCATTCCTCGCCCGAGAACCGCTCCCACGCCGACTGCCGGGCCATCCCCAATGCCTCGCCCACGCGTGCCCACGTGGCGCCCAGGGCGCGGGCACGGCGCACCCACTCGGTGAGGCCCCGCTCCACCTGGCCCGCCGCAGCGGCGACCGACGGCAGCGCAGCCAGGGCCCGATCGAGGTCCATTTCGGCCTGCCACGGCGAGATGCGCCCGACCGAGGTGGGCTTGCTGCCGATCACCTCGGTACACAGCGACACGCATTCGTCGCAGATGTAGACGCCCGGTCCCGCCACCAGCGTGCCCACTTGGTCGTTCCCCTTACCGCAGAACGAGCACACCGCCAGCA
>JBOGGF010000485.1:0-9999 GCA_050743965.1 Acidimicrobiales bacterium | reverse complement strand
GTACTCGAGGTAGCCCTTCCAATAGGCGCAGAAGTTGCCGGCGTTTCCGACCGGGATGCATTGCAGGTCGGGTGCGGCACCGAGGGCGTCGACCACCTCGAAGGCGCCCGTCTTCTGCCCCTCGATGCGGTAGGCGTTGACCGAGTTGACCATCGTCACCGGGGCGCTGGCGGCGAGCTCCCGCACGATGGCGAGGGCGTGGTCGAAGTTGCCACGAACCTGGAGCACCCGGGCCCCGTGGACCAGGGCCTGGGCCAGCTTCCCGAGGGCGATGTGGCCCTCGGGAATGAGGACGGCGCAGGACAGCCCGGCACGGGCGGCGTAGGCGGCAGCCGACGCCGACGTGTTGCCGGTCGAGGCGCAGACGACGGCCTTGGCCCCTTCCTCGACCGCCTTGGAGATGGCCAGCGTCATGCCCCGGTCCTTGAACGACCCGGTCGGATTGGCCCCCTCCACTTTGAGGTGCACGTCGGCGCGGAGGCGCTCGGACAACCGAGGAGCCGGCACGAGCGGCGTGCCCCCCTCGAGCAGGGTGACCACCGGTGACGACGGACCGACCGGGAGCAGGTCCCGGTACTCCTCGACGACCCCCCGCCACCCGGCGCCCACGTCAGGCCTCCTCGGGCTCGACGACGCGCAGCACCCCGCCGACCCGGTCCACGGCGTCGAGGCGCCGCAGGTCGTCCAGGGTCGCTTGGACGTCGCCCTCGCGGGCGGCATGGGTGAGGAACACGAGCCGGGCCTCTTCCCCCAGGCCCACCTGCTCCATGACCCTGATCGAGACGCCGCGGTCCCCGAACGCGGTGGCGACGGCAGCGAGGACACCCGGACGGTCGAGCACGTCGATGCTGAGGTAGAAGGCCGACCGCAGCTTGGCAATGGGACGGACCGGTGCCGGCTGGCGTCGCGGCGCCGGTGCCGGTGCTCCGGCCCGGAGGTTGCGGGCGGCGTCGATCAGGTCGCCCAGCACGGCGCTGGCGGTGGGGGGACCACCGGCGCCACGGCCGTAGAGCATGAGCTCCCCGGCCGACTCACCCTCGACGAAGACGGCGTTGAAGGCACCCCGCACCGAGGCGAGGGGATGCGACCGGGGCACCATCGCCGGGTGGACGCGGACCGAGACGTCCGGCCCCCCGTCGACGAGCTCGGCCACGGCGAGGAGCTTCACGACGTAGCCGAGACGGCTGGCGTAGGCGACGTCGACCGGCCGCACGCCGGTGATGCCCTCGCGGTGGACATCGGTACCGAGGACCTGGCTGCCGAAGGCCAGGGCGGCGAGGATGGCCGCCTTGGCCGCGGCGTCGTCCCCCGACACGTCGGCCGACGGGTCCCGCTCGGCCAGCCCGAGAGCCTGCGCCTCCGCCAGGGCGTCGTCGTAGCTCGAGCCGTCCTCGGTCATGCGGGTGAGGACGTAGTTCGTGGTGCCGTTGACGATCCCCATGACCCGCAGCACCCGCTCGCCGGCCAGCGACTCGCGCAGCGGCCGGATCACTGGGATGGCACCGGCCACGGCAGCCTCGTAGAGGAGGTCCACCCCGTGCTCGGCCGCCAGCCCGGCCAGCTCGGCGCCGGCCTGCGCCATCAGCGCCTTGTTGGCGGTCACCACCGGGCGGCCGGCCCGCAGCGCCGTCTCGACCAGCGTGCGGGCCGGGTCGAGGCCACCGATCAGCTCGACCACCACATCGACGTCGGGCCGCTCGACCAGCGCCTTGGCGTCGGCCGTGAGCAGGCCCGTCGGGAGGGCGCTCCCCCGCGCCTTGCCGGGGTCGAGCACAGCCACGCCGGCCAGCTCGAGGCGAGCGCCCGAGCGGGCGACGATCGCCTCGCCCCGCGCCGTGAGCAGCTCGGCCAGGGCGCCGCCGACGTTGCCGCAGCCGAGCAGCGCCACCCGCACCGGGGCGTCGGAGGTCGCGCGGCGGCCGGTCACCCGCTCACGGTACCGCCTCGGGCCCCGGCCGGCGGGCGTGGGGCGGCACTGCACCGACGCTCACGCGTCGAGGCGGACCAGGTCGTCGAGCGTCTCGCCCCGGAGCACCGTGCGGGCGACCCCGCCGGCCACGAAGAGGACAGGAGGGCGCGGGACCAAATTGTAGTTGGACGCCATGGCGTAGCCGTAGGCACCGGTCACCGGCGTGGCGAGGACGTCGCCGACGGCCAGGTCCGCCGGCAGGTCCGCCTCGGCGACCAGCACATCCCCCGTCTCGCAGTGCTTCCCCACCACCCTGGCCCGTCGTGGCCGGGCCGCGCCCACCTCCCGGGGGAGGAACGCCTCGTAGCCGCTGCCGTAGAGGACGGGGCGCGGGTTGTCGCTCATCCCCCCGTCGACGGCCACGTACGTGCGGATGTCCGGCAGGACCTTGATCGTTCCCACCCGGTAGAGGGTGACGGCCGCCGTGGCCGCGATCGACCGGCCCGGCTCGGCGGTGATGCGGGTCGTCGGGTCGACGCCGGACTGGCGGCAGGCGTCGCGGGTGGCATCCGCCCACTCCTGCTGCGTCGGCGCCCGCTCGCCATTCACGTAGGCGACCCCCAGGCCACCGCCCACCACCAGCTCCGGCAGGGCCAGGGGGGCGAAGAAACCGCCCAGCACCTCGGCCGCCTGCTCGAAGTGCCCGACGTCGAAGACCTGACTGCCGATGTGGGCATGCACGCCGACCAGCTCGACGCCCGGGAGCAGCTCGAGCGCGGCGACCGCTTTGGCGGCGGTGCCGGAGGCGACGGAGAACCCGAACTTCGTGTCCTCCTGGCCGGTGCGGACGAACTCGTGGGTGTGGACCTCGACCCCCGGGGTGATCCGCACGAGCACCTTGGGTCGGGTCCTCCCCGGCACCGGCGCGGTGTCGGTCAGCCGGCCGATGCGGGCGATCTCGTCGAAGGAGTCCACCACGATGCGGCCCACCCCCGATGCCAGCGCCCGGGTGAGCTCCGCCTCCGACTTGTTGTTGCCGTGGAGCACGAGGCGCTCGGCCGGTACGCCAGCGGCCAGGGCCACGTGGAGCTCCCCGCCGGTCGAGACGTCGAGCCACATGCCCTCCTCGTGGGCGAGGCGGGCCATGGCCTTGCAGAGGAACGCCTTGGTGGCATAGGCGACGCCGTCACCCCAGGCGGCGACGGCCTCCCGGCAACGGGCCCGCAGGTGAGCTTCGTCGTAGACGAAGAGCGGCGTGCCATGCTCCCGAGCCAGGTCCAAGAGGTCCAGGCCGCCGACCCGGAGATGGCCGTCGGGCCCGACCTCGACCGTGTCGGGCAGGAGGTGCCGCTCGGGCGGTGCCGACGGCGGGGCGGGCGGGGCGTCGGCCGGGGGATCGGCCGTCGGGCGGGACATGGACGTGCAGGATAGGCACCCCCGGGCGGGCCGTTCTCCCCGGGCGGCTACGATCGACCCTCGCCACACGCCCCAGTAGCTCAGCGGATAGAGCACCGGCCTCCGGAGCCGGGTGCGCAGGTTCGAGTCCTGCCTGGGGCGCCGGAGATCTTCACAGAAGGTGCGGGTTCTGGTTCACAGAAGCCGCCGCGAGCGCGATGGCGAGGTCCAGTAGGCAGCTTCCGCCCGCTGGAATCCTCCACGCAAGGATGGCGGAGCGTGTGAGGGACGCGCCCGTACAGATCTCGAGGCGTCGATCGAGCTGGCGCCGGTCCGGCGCGAGGATCGGGGAACCTACCCGGCCAGCCGAGCGGCACCTTCGAGCCCTCGTGCACGAGCTCGAGGCCCTGAGCCTGGCAGTCGGCGAAGCCGATCGGCGTACCCCCAGGCGGCGCTGACTCCCGGCGTGTGGGTAGCAGCCGCTTCTCGCGCGGGTGCCGCCACGAGTGGGGACCGCCGACCCTGGTCACCACCTACTGTGAACACCTCACTGGGCCGACGCCGCCGTACCGGCGTCACGGTCCTGACATGGAGGATCCGTCACCGTGTCCAGGCGTAGCCGCCCCTGGCTGCGCCGGACAGACTGAGGAGGTCCTCATGGAACTGCGAAGGAAGCTGCTGATCGGCGCGCTCGCCGCGGCGCCGCTCCTGGGCGGCGGCACGGCCGCGTGGGTGGCGGCCATGCCGTCGGCCGGCGCCCAGACGACCACGGCCACCACGCAGACCACCACCGCTCCCGGCAACGCTGTGGACGGGGCGGAGACGCCGGCAGCCGGCACGGTGGACCCGACCGGCCCGACAGCCGGCCCGAACGTCCAAGTGACATCGGGAACACAGGGTCCCGATGGCACCGCCACCGAGCCCACTTCGACGGAAGCCGACGGTCCGGGCGGCAATCAGGGCACCGGTGGTCCCGGTGCCACAGCGAGCGGCACCGGCGCTGACGTCGGCGGCGGTCAGTAGCTGAACGGGGCCGGGCGGGCCGGTTGGGTAGGCAGGGCGCGCCCGGCCGGCGTCCCGACCGACCGGTCCCGACCCAACTTCGTAGGCTGCCGCCGTGCGCATCCTGGTCGTCGAGGACGACGAGCACATGGCCCACCTTCTCGCCCAGGGACTGGAGGAGGAGGGCCACGCGGTCGACGCGGTCCACACCGGTCCCGACGGGGTATGGCTGGCGACCGAGCACGCCTACGCAGCCATCGTGCTCGACGTCATGTTGCCGGGCTTCGACGGGTTCGAGGTGGCCCGCCGCCTGCGGGATGCGGGCCGTTGGGCGCCGATCCTCCTACTCACGGCGCGCGACCAGGTGAGCGATCGCGTGCTCGGGCTGGACGCTGGCGCCGACGACTACCTCGTCAAGCCCTTCAGCTTCGAAGAGCTGTCCGCCCGCCTGCGCGCCCTCGTGCGCCGGGGCCAGCCGGAGCGGCCCGCCGTCCTCACCGTCGGCGAGCTCCGGCTCGACCCGGCCCAGCGCCGGGCGTGGCGCGGCAAGCACGAGCTCGACCTGTCGGCCAAGGAGCTGTCACTTCTCGCGCTCTTCCTGCGCAATCCCGGCGAGCTGCTCACCCGCGGCCGCGTCGTCGACGAGCTCTGGGACTTCGCCTTCGACGGGGTGTCCAACATCGTCGACCAGCACGTGGCCCGGCTGCGCAGGAAGGTCGACCGGCCGTTCGGCACGTGCGACATCGAGACCGTCCGGGGCGAGGGCTACCGCCTGCGCGCCCCGACCTAGCGCGGTACTCCCACCGTCCTCGTGCCCGTCCGCCTCCGCCTCGCGCTGCTCTTCGCCGCCGCCGCCGCCGTGGCCGGCGCCGCGTTCGGCTACCTGTTGATCACCGAGCTGTCGTCGGGCCTCCGCCATTCCGTGGTCACGGCGCTCGACACGCGCACCAGCACACTCCTCCAGCAGCTTCCGGACTCCGCATTCGGCCCGACAGGCACACGGATCCAGCAGGGCTCTCTCGGCACCGCGACGGGGGACCTCACCGACACCCAGGACCTCACCCAGGTGGTCTCGACCTCCGGCCAGGTCCTGTCCGCCGCCGGTCCCGGCGCCACCCACCGCCTCGTCGGAACCACCGTGCTCCACTTGGCCGTTCATGCTCCGGTGCTGCAGGAGGTGCGGATCGGCCGGCACCATGCCCACTTCCTGCTCGAGGTGACCGCCGCGCCCGGTGGGCGGTCTTTCGTCGTGGTCGGGCAGTCCCTGGCGACGGTGGACCAGGCGGTCGAGCGCGTGACCACCGCCGTCGCAACCGGCGGCGCGGTCGCCGTCGCCGTCGCTGCGCTCGGGGCCTGGATCCTCGCCGGGCGAGCGCTCTCGCCGGTCGAGCGGATGCGCCGGCAGGCGGCGGACATCTCCGAGATGGACTCGACGGCGGTCCTCACCGTCCCGCGCTCCAAGGACGAGATCGCGCGCCTCGCCCGCACGTTCAACGACTTGCTCGCGCGCCTCCACGCCGCCCTCGAACGCGAGCGCGGTTTCTCCGCCGCCGCCGGCCATGAGCTGCGGAGCCCGCTCGCCTTGCTGCGCGCCGAACTGGAGCTGGCGGGCAAGCCGGACCGGAGCCCCACCTATGTGGCCGGCGCGCTGCACCGGGCGATCGACGAGGTGGACCGGGTCGTCGACCTGTCCGACCGACTGCTCCTGCTCTCCCAGGGCGACAACGACGCCGTGCACCTCCGGCGGGAGAGGGCCGACCTCCGAGTCCTGGTGGATGTGGCACTGCGCACCTTCCGGCCTCTCCTCGCCGATGCCGGGATGGACGTGGCGGTCCACGGCCCGATGGAGGTGCCCGCGGCGGTCGATGTCGTGGCCTACCGGCAGATGGTGGAGAACCTCCTAGAGAACGCCGCCCGCCACGGCGAGGGTGCCCACCGGGTGGACGTCACCCTCCACCCCATGCCGGACGGCGTGACGATCGAGGTGGCCGACGACGGCCGAGGCTTCCCGCCCGGGTTCCTTCCCGACGCGTTCGAGCGGTTCTCCCGGGCCGATCGCAGTCGCAGCCGCCGAGCGGGTGCCCCGGGGGGCTCGGGCCTCGGGCTGTCCATCGTCCGGGTGCTGGCCGAGGCCCACGGCGGCTCGGTCGCCGCTGCCAACGGGCCGTCCGGCGGCGCCGTGGTGACGCTGCACGTACCTCGGGAGCGGGGCCCGGGTGGCGTCCCGGGGTAGGGTCCCCGGCAGTGCCACCGCCCGTCGACGATGCCGTCCTGCAACTGTTCGCCCTCGTCAGCGAGGCGCTGGCGCGCGCCACGTGGGCCCTGCTCAACGCCGACGCCGATCTCGGGCGGGCGGTCGTGGCGGCCGACCACGAGATCGACGCCCAGACGACGGCGGTCGAGAACCGCGTGTGGGAGAAGATCGAATCGGCGCAACCGGGCGCCGACGACCTACGCCGCCTCGTGTGCATCCTGCTGATCCTCCCCGAGCTCGAGCGCAGCGCCGATCTCGCCGAGCACATCGCCCAGCGGGCGGAGAGTGCCGTCGGGTCGGGCATGACGCCGGTCAGCCGGGGGATGGTCCAGCGGATGTCCGAGGTCGCCGTCGAGATGTGGCGCTCGGCGGCCGACGCCTGGGCCGGCGGCGATACCGACCACCTCGACCTGGACGAGGCGGACGAGGAGCTCGACATCCTCCACGGGCGCTTGTCGAAGGAGGTCGCCACCGGGGCGATGGAGCCTTCGGTGGCCGCACAGGTGACGCTGATCGCCCGCTTCTACGAGCGGCTCGGTGATCACGCCGTGAACCTGAGCCGGCGGGTGGCGGTCGCCCGGAGCTGAGCCCCGTCGCCGGTCGGCTACCCGATGACGGTGACCAGCGTGCCGATGGGGGTGTCCGGCCAGAGGTTGCCGGCTGTGGCGATGTTCATCTCGACGCAGCCGTTGCTCTGGGGAAAGCCGTACTTCGCCCGGGGGAAGCCGTGGAGGGCGTCACCGCCGTTGAAGTAGCTGGCCCAGGGCACTGTCGGGTCGTCGTAGTGGCTACCTGTGACGTTGGTGCCGATCATCGTCGACGCCTTCACGTGCTCGAAGACGGGGAAGGTGCCGTCTGTCGTTGCGGCCCCGTTGACGCCCGTGTTCACAAGGATGTGCTGGAACTGCAGACTGCCGTTGACCCATGCTGTCAGGTGCTCTTGCGGCATTGTCTTGGACACGAGCACGTACGTGTAGGGCTCGGCGTTGGCTTTGTTGGTGGCGACGTCCCCCATGAGGGTCGACCACACCTGCGGCCCGGCGACGCCGTCGACGGTCAGTCCGTTCTGGACCTCGAAGTTCATCACGGCGGCCTTGGTCACGACCCCGGGCTGCCCCTGGGCCCAGACGTCCATCAGCTGGGTCGGGACGCCGGCCCACCGCCACTGCAGTGTCCCGGCCTGCGGCAGGGCCATGTCCTGGGGCGCCACCCCGGTCGGCTCGGTGTAGGCGACCGGTAGGTAATTCAGCATCGCCAGGAGCTGCTGGAGCCGCAGGACATTGCCGGCGGCGGCGGTGAAAGTCACGGTGGTGCTCGCCGCCAGTGCGCGCCCGTCGGCACCGTGGAGCCCGCCGGAGCCGCCGGGCGCCGTGACCGTGTACTTCTGGAAGGGCACGAACGGAGCCAACGGCGAGAAGGCCAAGGTCCTGCTACTCCGCTGCCACGTCCCGGACACCGGCGGTGTGATGGAAGGTGTCGGCCCGGCCGTCGCGACCGGCTGGTCGAATTGCAGCTGCAGCGTCGTGTTCGACGGCACGCCGGTGGCACCGGTGGCCGGGGTGGAGGTCGCCAGGCGCAGGGGCAGGTGCGGGACCGTGGTGGGCGCCGAGGGGCATGTCGCCGCGTTGGTGCAGCTGACGGCCAGTGTTCCCTTGCCCGACTTGCCGGGGTCGTGGCTGAGGGCGTAGCCGATGCCACCACCGGCCGCGAGCAGCACCACGACCACCGCGCCGACGACCCAGGGCCATCGACGTCCGCCCTTCGGGGATCGCTTCTCATGGGCAGCCAGTGCCTGCATGCCTCCTGCTCCGTACCCTCCGCCGCTGATCGAGCTCGAGTCGGGAAGGCGCGTACGGAGCCCTCCGGCACTCGACGATACCCACCCACCGGCTTGCAACGTACGCGGGTTGCCGCAGGCGGAGCGCAACCTGCGCCCGGCGTCACATCCGCTCGGGCGCGGCCATGCCCAGGAGCTCCAGCCCGCACGCCAGGACCCGGGCGGTCGTGTCGGCGAGCACCAGCCGGCTGTCCCGTGCTCCCTGGTGAGGGGCTCGGAGCACCGGGCAGCGCTCGTAGAAGGCAGTGAAGGTCGTCGCCAGCGAGAACAGGAAGGCGCAGAGCTTGGAGGGTGCGGAGAGGTCGGCCGCCGCCCGCACGGCCGCGCCGAAACCGAGGAGGGTGCGGGCGAGGGCTCGCTCCTCCGGTTCGGCCAGCGTGACCGGCGTCCCCGCCGGTGGGACCGGGACGCCGCCACGGCGGAAGATCGACCGCACCCGGGCGTGGGCGTACTGGAGGTAGGGCCCGGTGTCCCCCTCGAAGGCCAGCATCCGTTCCCAGTCGAAGACGTAGTCCCTGGCGCGGTCGGTGGAGAGGTCGGCGTACTTGACGGCGCCGACGCCGAGGGCGCGTGCGATCGCCGACCGCTCGTCACCACCCATCTCGTGGTCACGCTCGGCCAGCGCCGCCGCCGCACGCACGACTGCCTCGTCGAGCAGGTCGACGAGGCGAACCGATTCGCCCGAGCGCGT
Source organism: Acidimicrobiales bacterium (assembly GCA_050743965.1). Classification (GTDB taxonomy): domain Bacteria; phylum Actinomycetota; class Acidimicrobiia; order Acidimicrobiales; family RAAP-2; genus DAHUZJ01. The sequence continues at coordinate 911 of JBOGGF010000485.1, read as the reverse complement.
CTTGAACATCTTGCGGTCGGCGCCCAGAACGCTCCCGAACGCCACGTGCTCGGCCCGCACCGCCTCCCCCAGCCACCCGGCCATCCGGGCCACGGCGAAGCACATCTCTAGATGCTGGGCCTGCGGTGCCCCGACCACGTAGCACAGGCGCGTCGCGCCGATGCGTCCGACCCGGTCGCGGATGGCGGCGAGGTCGGTGGCGGCGTAGCCGAAGCCCTCGTCGGACTTCTGCACGATCAGCGGGAGCCGATCGCCGTTGCGGTTGGTGAACCCGGGCGGGAAGACGCAGCGCGCACCGGCGTCCTCGACGAGCAGGCCCAGGGCGTCGAGATCGGCGACGACGTCGGGCAGCATCCGGTTGTAGAAGCTCTCTCCCACCACGTCGTCGTCGGTGAGCAGGACTCCGAGCTTGGCGTAGACCTCGTCGAAGTACCGGATGCTCTGCGCCACCAGGACCTGCCAGAGCCGCAGGGTCTCGGGATCGCCGCCCTGGAGCAGCACGACCCGGCGCCGGCTGCGCTCGCGGAAGTCCTCGTCGGCGTCGAACGACGCCCGGGCCTGGCGGTAGAAGCCGTTCAGGTCACCGACGGAGAGCTCGTGGACCGCCTTCTCCTCCCCGAGGTCGAGGAGGTGCTCGATGAGCATCCCGAAGGGCGTCCCCCAGTCCCCCACGTGGTTCTCCCGCACCACTCGGTGCCCGAGGTGTCCGAGGACCCGGCAGAGCGCGTCACCGATCACGGTCGAGCGCAGGTGGCCGACGTGCATCTCCTTGGCCACGTTGGGAGCCGAGTAGTCGACCACCACCGTCTCGGGGGAGGGGTCGCGCTCGACTCCCAGGCGCCCGTCGCCGGCCATGGCGGCCACTTCGGCGGCCACGACCCTCCGATCGAGCGTCAGGTTGACGAAGCCCG
>JBOGGF010000484.1:0-4078 GCA_050743965.1 Acidimicrobiales bacterium | reverse complement strand
TCTCGGTATCGCGTCGAGCGGATGACCACGCATCTCAGGGACGCCCAAAGAAGCGTCCGCCACTCGAGCGACACAGCGGGCAGAAGGCCGGTTCGGAGCCGATCATCGACCGGCTCCGGTCGCAGCGTGCTCGCGAAAGCGAGCAGTTCGGAGTCGACGTTTAGCTTGCCTATCTGCGCATCCTCCAAGTGTTGCGGTAGGGGGCGGCAGCTTCACTGCGAGTGCAAAGTGCGGATGCGTTCGTGACTACAACGTGACTACAACTCCCGGCAAACCTCCGCGAGAGGGCGCAAGCCGTGAATACATCGGTGCAGGTAGACACCAGTTTCGGCCAGCGCCAATCAGCCGTGAGAGGTACCGGCTCGCACTTCTAATCCGTTTCACGCAGGTTCGAATCCTGCCGGGGGCGCCAACGAGGTCGTCACCGCCCGCACGCGATGCAGTGAGCGGCGTCGTCACGTTCTTGCGCACAGGTGATGTGCCCCCGACGAGCGGCCGACCTCCGGCCCAATGGGCCGCTGCCACCAGGCGCTCGTGGTAGCAGGAGAGGAACGGGACGCGGTGCGGCCTGCGCCCGGAGGTGACCTCGACCACGACGTCGCCGGCGCGCACCGCGACGTCGGTGCCCCGCACGGCCTTGAGGTCGCCTCCAACGAGCCCGACCCCCCGACAGGCACACGAGGGCCGAGGCCCGCTGGCGGCGGGCCACCGTTGGCTGAGCGTCGCAGAGTGCCAGGTAGTTGGCGATCTGGACCTGGGTGTAGGGGAGCTTCGAGCGCTCGCGCGACAAGGAGGCCGGGCCCGGTCGTGCATCGAGCGCCCGGGCGACGGCGCGCAGCTTGTTGCGCAGCGTGCGCCGGGTGGCCGGTGACACGTCCTTGCAGCCGAGGCGGACGAAGCGCTCGATCACCGAAGGGTGGAGCAGCACGGCGGGGACGAGATCGAGGTCGACCGCCTCGCCGAAGGCCCCGAGACGGCTGGCGGCGAACAAGAAGGCCTTGGCACGGTGCGAGGTCTCGGGCGCAGCTGCGGCCACGACCTCTTTGGCGAAGGAGGTCGCAGCCGAAGTGGCCGATCGCGGGGTGAAGCCCATGATCGCCTCGCTCACCGGCCCGGGGATGATGAGCCGGGCACCAAGTGGATCCTTTGGGAAGCTGGGGCCAGTGCGACCCAACGCCCTCCAGGCCCGTGCGCTCGAGTGCATCCGCAACGAGCTCGCCGAGCTCGGTCCGTGCCTCCCCGGAAGCGTCGTCGTGCGGACGGGGCGCGGCGGAAAGGAGGCGTGCAAGTGCAGGGCCACCACGCCGCGGCTGCACGGCCCGTTCCGCTCCTGGACCCGCAAGGTGGCGTGAGGACCACCGCACCCCAAACCGCGGACACCAGGCCCAGGACTAGCGGCACCTTCGTGTGCCCAGCAGCGTGGGCACCAGCGGCAACTGAGAGGAGGTGATGCGATGAGGTGACCCACGCACAAGCTTGTGTCCGCCAGCCGGTGCAAGTCCGGTCCGGGTAGCTGCCAGGAGGCCCGGTAGCAGGCTGGCGGCGTCGGGGGGAAACGCCCGGCGTCGAAGCCCAGTGACGAAAGCCCCTCTGGGGGAAGCGACTGTCCAGGCCGCAGCATCAAGCGAATCCTGCAGCCCCGTGAGGCTAACCCCGCAAGGGGACAAGGGAGTGCCGAGCCGCTGAAATCACGGCGAAGGCCACGGAAGGCGCTCAAGACCTGGAAGTGCAGGCACCGAGGAACTCCCCGGGGTAGGGGGAGCGGCATGGACAGAAGGTGGACACAGGAACTGGGGAGGCCCTCGTCGGCCCCGGTGGGGCATCGCCGGGAGCAGCCGATGCGTATAACCGGCCAAACGGGAAGTCGCATCGAGCCGACAGGGCGTCGGATGGGGTCGTAGTAGTGACGACGGCCGGGACAACACAACCCGGTCCGAGCGAAGGACCTCTGCTGCATCACGTGCTTGCAAAGAAGGGAAAGGCCGGTGAATGCCTGATGGCTAACGGCACCCAAGACAAGGTCCGAGAACTTCAGACCAAGCTGTACCAGGCGGCCAAGTTGTCGCCGACCAGACGCTTTCACGCGCTCTACGACAAGGTCCATCGCCCGGACTTCTTATGGAGAGCGTGGGTGGACGTCGCCAGGAACGGCGGCGCACCCGGCGTGGACGGCGTGAGCATCGACCACGTGGGGGAACGAGGCACCGAAGGGGTCAGGGAGTTCTTGGACACCCTGGCTGCCGAGCTCGAAGCCGGCACGTATCGGCCTCTGCCGGTGCGGCGGGTGACCATACCGAAGTCCTCGGGTGGGGAACGCCATCTTGGTGTCCCTGCCCTCCGGGACCGGGTGGTCCAGGCTGCTGCCAAGGCGGTCATCGAGCCGATCTTCGAAGCCGACTTCCTCGACTGCTCCTACGGCTTTCGCCCCGGGCGTTCAGCGCACCAGGCGCTCGATGTCATCAGGGCAGAGGTCAACCGGGGGCGGGTGTGGGTGGTGGACGCCGACATTGCCAGCTTCTTCGATTCGATCCGGCCCGACGTGCTCCGCCAAGCACTGGAGGAGCGCATCAGCGACCGGCGGGTCTTGAAGCTCATCATGGGATGGCTGCGATCGGGAGTGATGGCAGGGCAGACCCTGCTGCACCCCGACGCCGGCACTCCCCAAGGTGGGGTGATCTCGCCCGTACTGGCAAACGTGGTGCTGCATCGCCTGGATCGCATCTGGGACGATCAGCACCGCCGACTCGGGGTCCTCGTGCGTTACGCCGATGACCTCGTAGTGCTGAGCCCGACCAAGGAGAAGGCCGACGCTGCGCTCGCTGCCCTGGCGGCGGTCCTCGCCGAGCTGGGGTTGTCCCTGGCAGAAGCGAAGACCCACGTTGTGGACATGCGAGCACTTGGCGCCGGTTTCGACTTTCTCGGGTTCTACCATCGACGAGTGGAGAGCTTCACCCGCAAGGGGAGGTACTTCTGTGCTCGATGGCCCTCGGACCGCTCGGTCCGACGGGCCAAGGAGAGGATCAGGGCTGTCACCGACAAGCGGTGGACGCCGCTGCGGGTCGAGACCATCGTGAGCGACCTCAATCAGTTCCTCATCGGTTGGCGAGGGTACTTCGCCAAGGGGAACTCTACGACGGTCTTCCACGACCTCGACGAGTTCGTGGTGGAGCGGGTTGCCCGCTTCATCTCGAACAAGCACGGGCACCACGGTCGGAACTACGGCATGCGGGTCCTCATCGACCACAACGGCCTCGGGCTCGCCCGCCTCGTCGGCAGCATCAAGCGCGGTCCCGTGAAGAGCGCCCGATCCGGTCCGGCGTATGCCGTCTGGTGAAGGGATGTGGTTGAGCCGGATGAGGGAAAACCTCATGTCCGGTTCTTTGGGGGCGGGCTGGAGACGGAGCGACCCGACGCACGAGACCGGCGGTCTGCGGGAATGCCCGTGGGCCCATCGCCCCCCGGCGTCGTCGGATCATCGCCACCGCGCCAGCCCGCTACCCGACCTGGCTATCTGGGATGGATCCGTCGTTTTCCCTGCTCATGCCTGCTAAAGCCGGTCGCTTCGTGTAGTACCTAACTCAGCGCTTCGGGAAAATTGCGAGCCAGGAAGGTGCCGCTAGGTGCGCTGGTGACCCTCCTCGTGTGCTGGTTCATCTTCCACCTTGGACGGTCCCGCCAACGCGCCATGCTTCTCGTGGAACACCGCACCAGCGAGTTGCGCCACCAGGCTCTCCACGACGCCCTGACCGGGTTGCCCAATCGGGCACTGTTGTTCGACCGGGCCGAGCAGATGTTGGCCCGGGCTCGACGGACGCCGCTCGCCGTCGGCGCCCTCTTCGTCGATCTGGACAACTTCAAGGACGTTAACGACAGCTTGGGGCACAATGCCGGTGACGAGCTGTTGAAGGCCGTGGCCGCCCGCCTCCAGGAGGCGGTTCGGGAGAGTGACACGGGTGTGGCTCTTCTGGAGTGACCGAGGTCAGGCAGCCGCCGGAATGACTCCGCCGGCGTAGCGGGATGCGTGGACGCGTTCGCGTTCGACGGCGAGGTGATGATGCCAGTACTGCGGCCAGTCACC
>JBOGGF010000483.1:0-3530 GCA_050743965.1 Acidimicrobiales bacterium | reverse complement strand
GTCGCGGACAGACGCGGCCATGACGCAATTGTAGCGAGATTATCCAGGGCAACTGAACAGGTTGCCTGTATAATGGACTCGGATGCCGATTGAGCGAGGGGATCGCTACAAGTGGGTCGCGCTCTCGAACGCGACCCTCGCCGTGTTGCTCGCGACCTTGGACGGCTCGATCACGATCATCGCGATGCCGGACATCTTTCGCGGCATCCACCTGAGCCCGCTGCAGCCGGGTAACAGCTTCTACCTCCTCTGGATGATCCTCGGGTACCTCGTCGTGACGAGCGTGCTCGTCGTCGGTCTCGGCCGGCTCGGTGACCTCTTCGGCCGGGTGCGGATGTACACGCTCGGGTTCGCCGTCTTCTCCGTCTTCTCCATCCTTCTCTCGGTCACCTGGCTGCAGGGGTCGTCGGGCGCGCTGTGGCTGATCCTCATGCGGGTCGGCCAGGGCGTCGGCGGCGCCTTCCTCTTCGCCAACTCGGCCCCGATCCTCACCGACGCCTTCCCGTCCAACCAGCGGGGGCTGGCGCTCGGGATCAACAGCGTGGCCGCCATCGGCGGCTCCTTCCTCGGTCTCGTCCTCGGTGGGGTGCTGGCCCCGGTGGAGTGGCACCTGGTCTTCCTCGTGTCGGTGCCCTTCGGGATCCTCGGCACGGTGTGGGCCCGGCTCAAGCTGCGGGAGCTGGGCGAGCGCCACGTCAGCAAGATCGACTGGTGGGGCAACATCACCTTCGCCGTCGGCTTGGTCGCCGTGCTGGTCGGCATCACCTACGGCATCGAGCCCTACGGCGGCCACACCATGGGATGGACCAATCCCAAGGTCCTGGCCGGACTGATCGGCGGGGTCGTCCTGCTGGCCGTCTTCATGGTGATCGAGACCCGGGTCAAGAACCCGATGTTCAACCTCAAGCTGTTCCGCATCCGCGCCTTCTCGGCAGGGAACCTCGCCACCCTGCTGGCGTCGATCGGCCGGGGCGGCCTGATGTTCATCCTCATCATCTGGCTGCAGGGCGTCTGGCTGCCCCAGCACGGCTACAGCTTCTCCCAGACCCCGCTGTGGGCCGGGATCTACATGCTCCCGCTGACGGCAGGCTTCCTCATCGCCGGGCCGTTCTCGGGCGTCCTGTCCGACCGCTACGGGGCCCGCCCGTTCGCCACCGGTGGCATGGTCCTGGCGGCGGTGGCCTTCGGCCTGCTCGAGCTGCTGCCCGCCAACTTCTCCTACGTGCTCTTCGCCCTGCTCCTCCTCCTGATGGGGCTGGCCATGGGCATCTTCTCGGCGCCCAACCTCGCCGGCATCATGAACAGCCTGCCGCCCAACCAGCGCGGCGCCGGGGCGGGGATGCTCACCACGTTCCAGAACTCGGCCATGGTGCTGTCGATCGGCGTCTTCTTCACCCTCATCATCCTGGGGTTGGCCAGCACGCTGCCGACCTCCCTCTACCACGGCCTCGTGTCCCAGGGCGTCCCGTCGACGGCAGCCCACAAGGCGGCATCGCTCCCGCCGGTGGCCAGCCTGTTCGCTGCCTTCCTCGGGTACAACCCGATCCACACCCTCCTCGGGCCGACGCTGGCCCACCTGCCCGCCGCCAAGGTCCACTTCCTGACGGGGCGCGCCTTCTTCCCGCGCCTGATCTCGTCGCCATTCCACCACGGTCTGGGCGAGGCCTTCGACTTCGCCGTCGTCGCCTGCCTGATCGCCGCCGTGGCGTCGTGGTTCCGGGGCGGGAAGTACCACTACTCGGCCGAGGACGCCGGGATCGCAGCGGCACGCCGGTCGCCTGCAGCCGTCGAGGCCCAGCTGGAGGAGGAGGCGGTCTGACCCCGGCTCAGGCCGTGCCGGCGACGCCGTAGGCGGCGGCCGCGTACTGGCGCACCATCCGCTCGGTGGTGAACCACGACCCGTTGAGGGCCAGAGCGCCGCGGCGCACCTCCGCCAGGCCCCGGTTGCCGTAGTAGCGGGGGGCGATGTCGAGCTCGAGCGTGGTGTAGAGGTCGTCGGCGTCGGCGCCGTCGTCCCGCTCCTCCCCCAGCCCGCCCACCGACCAGCCGGTGACGCCCTCGACGTGGCCCTCCAGCCACCACCCGTCGAGGACGCTCAGGCTCGGCACGCCGTTGAGCGCCGCCTTGATCCCGCTGGTGCCCGACGCCTCCAGGGGCCGCTCGGGCGTGTTGACCCACACGTCGGCCCCGGCGCACAAGACGGCGGCATCGGCCATCGAGTAGTCGGGCACGTAGGCGATGTGGACCCGGTCCCCCAGGCCACGCGCCGCGGCGAAGACCCGCTCGATGACCGCCTTGCCGTCCTCGTCCTGCGGGTGGGCCTTGCCGCTGTAGACGATCTGCAGCGGTCCCGTCCGCTCCACCACGGCCGCCAGACGGTCCGGGTCGCGCAGGATGAGGTCGATGCGCTTGTAGGCGGCGGCCCGGCGGGCGGCGCACAGGGTGAGGACGGCGGGGTCGAGCGCCACGCCGGTGCGGCCGGCCACCAGGCGGACGAGATCGCGCTTGGCCGCCGAGTGGGCCACCTCGATCTCTTCGAGCGCGATGCCGCCGCAGTAACGCAGGGCAGCATTGTCCCGGTCCCATCCGGGGACCCGGCGGTCCAGCAGCTCGGCCATGTGCGGCCCGACCCACGTGGCGGCGTGGACGCCGTTCGTGATCACGTCGACCGGCACGTCGGGGAACATCTCACGGCACACGTCGCCATGGCGGAGCGAGACGGCGTTGACGTAGTGGGCGCAGGCCATGCCCAGCCTGGTCATGTTGAGCTCGCCACCGGTCATCCCGCCGAGCGCGGCGAGGTCCGCCGCCCGCTCGTCGCCCAGCACCTCGCGCACCGTGCGCTCGCCGAACCGGTCGTGGCCGGCGGGCACCGGGGTATGGGTGGTGAAGACGCACCGGGACCGGGCGAGCGTGGCGTCGACCGGGGCCGTGCCGTGACCCGCCGGGCGGGCGAGGGCGAGGGCGAGGAGGGCCGAGTGGCCCTCGTTCATGTGGAGGGTCGCGATGTCGCCCCAGCCGAGCACCTCGAGCAACCCGACGCCGCCCAGTCCCAGCACCGCCTCCTGGCGCAGCCGGTGGTGCCCGTCCCCGGCGTACAGTTGGTCGGTGATGGCCCGGTCGTGCTCGTCGTTGCCGTCCACGTCGGTGTCGAGGAGGAAGACCGGGACGACGTGGCCGGTCCGGCCCACCACGTCGAACCGCCACGCCGCCACCCGTACCGAGCGACCGCAGATCCTGACGGTGGTGCGGGCGTCGACGGGCTGGAGCACGGCCTCCCTGGACCACGTCACCGGTGCCTCGCGCTGGCGCCCCTCGGTGTCGAGAGCCTGGGCGAAGTACCCGTTGCGGTAGCACAGCGTCACCGCCACCAGGGGCAGCTCGAGGTCCGCCGCCGCCCGCAGGTGGTCGCCGGCCAGGACACCGAGCCCGCCGCTGTAGGTCGGGACTTCGTCGGCCACGGCGATCTCCATCGAGAAGTAGGCGGTCGAGGGCGGGGGCGGGATCGAGCGCGCGGGCACGATCGAGGG
>JBOGGF010000482.1:0-6916 GCA_050743965.1 Acidimicrobiales bacterium | reverse complement strand
GAGTTCCTGGCGCCGACCACGCTCGATGCGGCGCTCGGCGCTCTCGGCGCGAGCGACACGCACCTCCTCGGCGGCGGCACGGCGTTGGCGCTGCTGCTGAAGACCGGCCTCCTCGACGCCGGGCGCGTGGTGTGGCTCGGACGGGTCCCCGAGCTGCGGGGCATCGCCGAGGTGGACGGCGCCCTCCAGATCGGCGCCGGCGTCACGCTGCACGCCATCGCCACGTCGTCGCTGGTGCGCCGGCACTGCCCGAGCCTCGCCCGGGCGGCCGGCCTCGCCGCCAACATCCGAGTACGCGCCGTCGCTACCCTCGGGGGCCACCTGGTCCACGCCGACCCGCGCCAGGACTGCCCACCCGTGCTCCTGGCGTGCGGGGCCACTGTCCACCTCGCCTCGGCCACCGGCGAGCGATCGCTCGCACTCGACGACTTCGTGATCTCGCTCATGGAGACGGCCATCCTCCCGACCGAGGTGCTCACCCGTGTGGACGTCCCGATCGACTCCGCCCGACAGGAGGCGTACGTGCGCTTCGCTCCGGGCAGCGAGGACGACTTCCCGACGGTCGGGGCAGCGGTCGCGCTGCGCACCGACGGCGTCGGCGCGCTCGACGATCTCCTTATCGGGGTGGGCGCCGTCGGCTCCCGTGCCACCCGACATCGCCCCGACCCGGCCGTGTGGCAGGGCCGGCAGTGCACGCCGCAGACGGCCGCCGCCGTGGCCGCCGCCGTGGTCGCCGAGGTCGAGCCCGTCCCCGACCATCGGGGCTCCGCCCGCTACCGCCGCCATGTGACCGGCGTCGTCGTTGAGCGCGCCCTCGCCCTGGCGCAGGGCGGTGCCCGGCTCCCGGCCACTACGCCGGGCCCTGACCCCCCAGCCATCAAGAGGAGCACTCCATGAGCACGGACGCCCGCCGCGGCATCGTCGGCACGCCGGTCACGCCGTTCACCGAGGCCGGCGACCTCGACACGGCCGCGCTCGAGCGGCTGGTCGATTTCCACGTGGCCCAGGGCTCGCACCTGCTCGCCATGCCCATGCACATCGGCGAGTCGCTCGACCTCACCACCGACGAGCGCAAGACGCTGGCCGAGGTGGCGGTGAAGACGGCCGGCGGCAGGGTTCCCGTGTTCGTCAACGCCAGCTTGGCGGGCACCGCCCAGGTGATCGAGCTCGCCCGGCACGCAGAGTCGGTCGGCGCCGACGGCATCGTCGTCATCACTCCCTACCATTGGCGGCCGGGACCTGATGCCCTCCTTGCTCACTTCTCGGCCGTCGCCGGGGCGGTCGGGATCGACGTGCTGCTCTACAACTTCCCGGCCCGTCTGGGCGTCACCATCACGCCAGACCTCCTCGCCCGGCTGGTCGAGCGCTGCCCCAACGTGGTCGGCATGAAGGATGCCGCCTACGACATGAAGGCGTTCACCGAGATCGTCCGGCGCATGCGCGGCACGGCCGCGGACTTCCACCTCTTCACCGGCGTCGAGTACCCGCTGCCGGGCATGGTGCTCGGCGCCCACGGCTGCTTCTCACCGTCGCTCCAGATCGCCCCCGGGCTCGTCCGCTCGCTGTACGAGAGCTGCGCCGCCGGCGACTACGCCGGAGCCCTCCCACTCCAACAACAGGCGTCGGCGCTGTGGCAGATCTTGAAGTCGGGTCACGCCGCTGGGGTGAAGGCCGCGCTCGACCTCCTCGGCCGGCCGGCCGGCGGCGTGCGGCTTCCGATGCTCCCCTTCGACGGGGCGCAGCGGGCGCGCCTCGAGAGCAGCCTGCGCGGGCTCGGGGTCCTCGACGGCGAGCCGGTGGGTTGGTAGGAGGAGGGATGGCCCTCATGGCGATCCCCAACAAGGTGGAGTTCGACCCGATCACCCCGGGCCTCGGGGCAGTGGTCCCCGACCTCGACACGCGCCTGCCCCTCGCCCCCGCCGAAGTGGCCGACCTCACCGATCTCCTCATGCGTTACAAGGTGCTCTTCTTCCCCCGTCAGGGGCTTGACGAGGCCGAGCACGCCCGCTTCGCCGCCCAGTTCGGCGTGCCGCGCGACGATCCGCTGGAGGACCCCGTCCCCGGCTTCCACGGCCTCTCCGAGCTCGACAACGTCCCGTTCTTCCATGCCGACTGGATGTTCCAGACCGATCCGCCGAAATGGGCGATGCTCCAGCTCTGGACAGTCCCGCCCGTCGGCGGCGACACCGTATTCGTCGATCTGGTGGCCAGCTACGCCGCCCTCAGCGCACCGATGCGGGCGCTCCTGGAGCCCCTCACCGTGCTCCACGCCATGGACCCGGACCACGCCGCCGGCCTCCGGCAGCGGGTCGTCGACCGGCTCGGCTCGGACCACCCCGAGATCCCGTTGGCCATCGACCACCTCCAGCCGCGCGCCCAGCCCCTGGTGCGACGCATCCCCGAGACCGGCGACCTGAACCACTGGCTGTGCCCGGCCTACTCGCGTCGGCTGAACGAGCTGGGCCCGACCGAGAGCGATGCCGTCCTCGGCTTCCTCTTCCGCCACATCCTCGAACCCCAGTTCTCCATCCGCTGGCGGTGGCAGGCCGGGGACATCGCCTTCTGGGACCATCGAACGACGTTGCACCGGGGCATCAAGGACTACGGCGGCGCCGTGCGCCACGGCCGGCGGGCGAGCATCGCCGGCGGCGCCGTCGTGCCAGCCACCGCCCCCTGACCGCTTGGCATTCCCCCATGTGCCGGCCCCCATGTGCCGGCCCTCTCGTGCCGGTCTTGTCGTACTGGCGAACGTTGCAGTGCGAGCGAGGTGCTCGACGGTTGCCCGTAGCATCGTCGGAGTGCCCGACACCCCCGATAGCCGCCTCGATCTTCGGTCGCTGCTCGACGCGGTGGAGAACGCGGCCCCCGCGGCCACGGTCGACGTGATCGCCGCCGAGCTCGCCCGCGTGGTCGATGCCCGCCAGGTCAGCTTCCTCATCGTCGACTATCCCGCCCGAGTGTTCGTCCGCCTCACCGGGTCCGAGGACAGCCCGGCAGGGCAGCACGGGCGGGGTGGGTCGGCCGAGCAGGTGCCGATCGTCGACACTGGCCACGGCAGGACGCTGCACGACCAGCGCGTGCAGGTGCTGGTCGAAGCCGACGGCGTCCGGGTGCTCGCCCCGGTCACCGACCGCGGTGAGGCGATCGGCGTCCTCGACATGGTCATGAACGACCCGCCCGACGACGCCACCCTGACCTACCTCGCCTCGGCCGCGCACGCCTTGGCGTAGGTCGTGATCGCCAGCCGCCGCTACACCGATCTCTACGAATGGGGCCGGTGGACCATGCCCGTCTCCTTGGCTGCGGAGATCCAGCATCAGCTCCTTCCCGGCTCGTTCACCTGCGAAGCCGGTCAGCTCACCCTCGCCGCCTGGCAGGAACCGACGAGCCAGGTCGGCGGTGACACCTTCGACTTCGCACTCGACGCCCACGTCCTGCACCTCTCCATCACCGACGCCATGGGACACGGTGTCAATGCCGCCCTACTGGCGACCCTGCTCGTCGGCGCCCTCCGCAAGAGCCGAAGGCACGGCGACGATCCCGGCGAACAGGCCCGACTGGCCAACCAGGCCCTCGTCGACCACAACGGCGACGAGCAGTTCGTCACCGGCCAGCTCGTCCGAGCCGACCTGTACCGCGGCACCGCCGCCATCGTCAACGCCGGCCACCCTCGCCCCTGGCGGGTCCGAGCCGGCGACGTCGAGCAAATCGACCTGCGCGCCGATCCCGCCTTCGGGATGATGGCCGCCAGCCGCTACCGGGTGCAGCGCGTCTATCTGGAACCGGGTGACCGGCTGATCCTGCTCACCGACGGCATGCTGGAGCGCAACGCCGCCCAGCTCGACCTCAGGAAGGCGCTGGCCCGTGCTGCCGACGCGCACCCCCGCGAGGTCGTCCACCAGCTCGCCGAAGCCGTCCTCGACGCCACCGGCGGCAACTTACGAGACGATGCCACCGTCATGTGCATCGACTGGTACGGGGCGGAGACGGCCAGCCGGCACAGCGCTGCCGGCGCCAACCAGGCCCCGGCGTCATCAGCGACGACTTGACCGTCGGCGACGACCGATTCGAGTCGTCGGACGCGGGAGGCATTTCCTGCCAAGAAATTTCGCCGAGGGTCGTCGTCGCACGTCTGCTCAGGTCGTGGGGGTGAACCGGCTCCGTCGACGCTCCCGAGCGGTCCCGGGGGCGGGGTGCCAGCACTCGCAATGGACCGGCCGTCGGGTGGGGTGGGCGCTCGCAGTGCCTGCCGGCGGCCCAGTAGCAATGTGGCGCACGGGGCGGAAGCCGACGACGCCGATCGGCCGACGTCACACTGCCCTTGCCGGCGCTGATCCCTCGTGTGACGCGAAGCCGTAGCGGCGTCGCATACGTGCCCCAACCGTCGAAGCCTGGGGCGCCACTCGGTTCAATACCGCCAGTTCCTGCCTCGAACAGCCGACCGAGCGCCGTCCGATGCGGTGGCCGAAGTCTGCGTAAGCTCCACCGACGACTTCCTCTCGCGGGGGTCAACCGTCGACGCAGTGCGCAGCTTGGAGGGACCACGTGACCGTCGAGACGATGACCCGTCCGCACGACGTTCGCCCGCCGGAGGACGGCGCTCGCCCACGGGGGCCGGGGACCAGCGCGGGGACGAGCGGGAGCCCGGGAGAGAGCCGCTCGAGTGCGCAGCGACTGCGCCGCCGCACCCTCGCCGCGCTCACGGCTGGGGCGGCGGTGACCCTGGTGCTCGCCGCCGTCGTCGGAGGGGCACCACTGGACGCCGCCGCGGTCGCCCTGGCCGTCGCGTGGGGGGCGTACGTCTGCCAGCTGCGACGCTTGCGGCGCCGAGCGATCGAGCGGGACCTCCGCACCGCCGGCCCGGCCGGTTGGGCGGAGGGAGATCTCCGGGCCTGGCCGCCGTTCGCCCACCTCGACGGCGATGCCATGAGCTCCTCCGAGCTCGACCGGCTGGTCGTCGGGACAGTCGGACGCCGGAAGGGCCCGAAGCCCCGCCTGATGGACCGCTGGGCCTTCACCCAGGTCCTCTGGGTGGGTCTCCTCGGCTACTGCTACAGCGCGCTGGCCAAGTTGGCCGAACAGCTGGCCGAGGGATCGTCGCTCCCGCGCCTCCGCGCCCTCCTGCTGTCGGTCACCGGGGGCCTGCTCGCCCGCATCTCCCGGCGGTCGCTCCAGTCGTTCCGGCGCACCGTGGCGATCTCGACGCTCGCCACCGTGTCGACGACCGGCCTGTTGGTCGCCGGGACCGGCGTGGTGAGGAGCCCGTTGGCTGCCGCCGCCACTGCCGATGTGTCGAGCGCCCACGCCGGGTCGTCCACCGGCCCAGCGACGGCGGGCACCGTCGCCCTCGTCACGAACAGCCAGTCCGCGACCTCGCCCGCCGCCACGACCGCCTACACGGTCCAGACGGGGGACACCTTGTGGGACCTCGCCCGGCGGTACGGCACGACGGTCGATACCATCGTGGCCCAGAATGGCATCACCGACGCGACACTCATCTTCCCTGGTCAGGTCTTTGCCATCCCGACGGGCCCCGGGGTGGTCGTCAGCTCGGCTGTGACTGCGGCGAGCGGTGTGCCGGCGCCGGCGGCCACATCGTCGCCGCCTGCGACACCCACCTCATACACGGTCCGGGCGGGCGACACCGTGTGGGGCGTCGCCCAGCGGTTCGGCGCGACCGTCACCGCGATCGTCGCCAAGAACGGCATCGCCGATCCGGCGGTAATCGTCGTCGGGCAGGTGCTCGCCATTCCTGGCACCGCGACACCGGCGCCCACTCCGGCGACGAGCCCCTCGGTGACCGTCGCATCTGCGGCGACAACCGCACCGGCCGCGACAGTCGCTGCCGCACCCCTCCCAGCCGCCACCACGGCGGCCCCGGCGCCGGCCGCCCCGGCCCCACCGGATCCTGCCCCTGCCCCACCGGCTCCGGCCCCGGCCGCCCCGGCTCCTGCGCCGGCCGCCCCGGATCCTGCCCCTGCCCCAGCGGCTCCGGCCACCGCCACGACAGGCGCCAGCACAACCCCCGCACCGGCGCCCGCCCCGGATCCTGCCCCGGCCCCCGCCCCGGCCCCCGCCCCAGCGGCCCCTGCGCCGGTGCCGGCACGGGGTGCCACCACCTCGTACACCGTCCAGGTCGGCGACACCCTGTCGAGCATCGCCACCCGGTTCGGCACGAGCGTGCCGGCCCTGGTCGCCGCCAACTCGATCGCCGACGCCGACACGATCTACGCAGGGCAGACGCTCGCAGTCCCCTCTGGGACCGCGCCGGCCCCGCCCGTCCAGGTCTTGGGCGACGGCGGTGGGAGCGGCGGGACAACGGCGACGCTGGCCGCGACAACCGCACCGAACTCGGCCCCGCCCGGCGGTGCGACGGCGACAACCGCCGCGCCGAGCGGGTCGGGTGCCGGCACCGCCGCGCTCCGGGCGGCCGAGTCCCAGCTGGGTGTGCCCTACGAGTGGGGCGGGGAGACGCCCGGCGGCGGCTTCGACTGCTCGGGCCTGGCCCAGTGGGCGTGGGCCCAGGCGGGTGTGTCGATCCCCCGGACCTCCGAGGCCCAATGGACAGGGGTGACCCACGTCCCGCTGTCCAACCTGCAGCCGGGCGACCTGCTCTTCTACGACAACCTCGACGGCACAGGCACGGTGGACCACGTCGCCATCTACGTAGGCGTAGGGACTCACGGCAGCCAGACGATCATCCAGGCGCCCTACACCGGGGAGACCGTCTCCTACACGTCGCTCTTCACCACAGGCCTCATCGGCGCCGGCCGACCGTAGGGCGCCGGGCGGCCCGCCCCTCAGACGTCGGCGCCGGCGGCCTCGGACTGATCGCCGTTGCCCTCGACCGCCAGCCGGTCGAACAGCGACGGTGGCTCGCGCCACAGGGGCCGGCCGCCGCCGGCTGCCCCGGGAC
>JBOGGF010000481.1:0-8802 GCA_050743965.1 Acidimicrobiales bacterium | reverse complement strand
GGCCGGCCCGGGCCGGCCCCGGGCCCTCGCCTGCCCAGCCCCGGTCCCCGGTGCCCTCGCCGTCCACCGGCAGGGGCTCCAGCAGCTTCACCCGGCGACCCTTCCTGGACTGGCCCATCCGTCCCTCCCCGCCCGAGGCTACCGAGCCGGATCACCCGGGTGGACCCGGGCTCCCCTCCCTCAGGGGGCGAGGGGCGTGTGGCCCCTCGGCACCACCTCGCCGGCGGGCGGCGGGCCCGGTGGGGTGCCGTCGCCGAAGGGCCTCCCCCCGAGCGCCTCACGGCCGTGGGGGGTGAGCCAGCCCGAGAGGTCGGGGCCGGCGGGGACGATCCCGGTGGGATTGATGCCCCGGTGGACCCGGTAGTAGTGGGCCTTGATGTGGTTCCAATCGACCGTGTCGCCGAACCCCGGCGTCTGGAACAGGTCGCGGGCGTAGGCCCACAGGACGGGCAGCTCGGTGAGCTTGTGCCGGTTGCACTTGAAGTGGCCGTGGTACACGGCGTCGAACCGGACCAGCGTGGTGAACAGGTGGACGTCGGCCTCGGTGATGGTGTCCCCGACCAGGTAGCGCCGGCCGGCCAGGTCCTCCGACAGCCGGTCCAGCCGCTCGAACAGGCGGTCGTAAGCGTCCTCGTAGGCGGCCTGGGAGCCGGCGAACCCGGCCCGGTAGACGCCGTCGTTGACGTCCTCGAACACCACCTGGTCGATGTGGTCGATCTCGGCCCGGCGGTCCTCTGGGTACAGATCGGGAGCTCCCGGCCGATGGTGGTCCCGCCACTCGGTCGACAGGTCCAGGGTGATCTGGGCGAAGTCGTTGGTCACCACCTTCCCGGTGGGAACGTCCACGACGGCCGGCACCGTGATCCCCCGCTCGTAGCCCGGAAAGCGGGCGAGGTAAGCCTCCTGGAGCCGCTCGTAGCCGAGCACGGGGTCCCGACGGCCAGGGTCCAGGTCGAAGGTCCAGCTCCGGGCGTCGTGGGTCGGCCCGCAGACGCCCATGGAGAGAGCACGCTCGAGGCCCAGCAGGCGCCGCACGATGATCGCCCGGTTGGCCCAGGGGCAAGCCCGCGACACCACGAGGCGATAGCGCCCCGGTGCTACCGGGTAGCCGTCGCGCCCGTCCCGGGTGACCCGTGTGGTCAGGTAGTTCCGGTCCCGGGTGAAGGACTCGGCCTGGCTCGTCCGGTAGCTTCCGCCCTCTTCCTCGGTGGCCGTGGTCACGTCGACCGTTCGCTGTCGAGATGCGCCATCTGGGGCTCGGGGTAGCGGGTCCCCATCACGTCGTCGGCCGGCACGGCGGTCTCGATCGCCGCCAGGTCGTCGGGACCGAGGACGCGTTCGGCGGCGGCGAGGGACTCCTCCAACTGGTCGCGCCGCTTGGCCCCGACGAGGGGGACGATGTCATCACCCTGGGCGAGCACCCAGGCGACGGCGGCCTGGGCGACCGTCAGCCCCCGTTCGCGTGCCACCTCGTCCAGGCCATCGACCAGCGCCAGGTTGTGTGCGAGGTTGGCGCCGTGGAAACGGGGGGCCCGGGCCCGGAAGTCACCGGGCTCGAGGGAGCGGTCGGGACGCCAGTGCCCCGAGAGCAGGCCGCGCGAAAGGATCCCGTAGGCGGTGACGCCGATGCCGAGCTCGCGACAGGTGGGCAGCACCGAGGCCTCGATGTTCCGGGAGAGCAGCGAGTACTCGATCTGGAGGTCGCCGATGGGATGGACGGCGCTGGCCTTGCGGAGGGTATCGGCACCGATCTCGGAGACCCCGACGTGGCGGACGTAGCCCGCCGTCACCATGTCGCCGATCGCTCCGACGGTCTCCTCGAAGGGTACGGCGGGGTCGACCCGGGCGGGGCGGTAGACGTCGAGGTGGTCGGTGCCGAGGCGCTGGAGCGAGTAAGCGAGGAAGTTCCATAGCGCCTCCGGACGCCCGTCCTGGCCGCCCCACCGGCCGTCGGGCCCCCGCAGCGCACCGCACTTGACGCTCAGCACGACCTGGTCGCGCCGGCGGCCCCGCAGCGCCTCGCGGATGAGCAGCTCGTTGTGGCCCATTCCGTAGAAGTCGCCGGTGTCGAGCAGGGTGACGCCGGCGTCGAGGGCGGCGTGGATGGTGGCGACGGACTCGTCCTCGTCGGCCGAGCCGTAGACGCCCGACATCCCCATGCAACCGAGCCCCATCGCGGCGACCACCGGGCCGTTGGCGCCCAGGCGACGCGTGTCCATGTCGACCTCCTGTCGGGTGCGGTCCCGGCGGGACGGCGGGCCGGTGGCACCCGTACCCGGAGACGTCAGCCGCCCACCACGAGCCCCAGGCCGATGCCGAGCATCCAGACGTCCTTGCTCAGTGGCAGCCCGGCCTGGGTCGGCCAGACGCTGCCCGACTTGCGCATGCGCGGCGTCCGCCAGTACATGAGGACGAGGGCGCCCGAGAAGGCGCTCAGCGCGAGGCCCGCCAGCCGGTCGCCCACGAGGGGGACCAGGAGGGCGGCACCGACCGCGATCTCGGCCAGTGCGAGGGCGCGGACGAACCGCTGGGGCGACAGACCCTGGAGGTTCGGGTAGGCGCCGGCGGCCATGCCGTGCAGCGCCGTCGCCCGCTCGGCGTCGACCCGGAGCTTCTCGATGCCCGAATGCAGGATGAAGGCGCCCGTGGCGAGACGCGAGGGTATGGCGCGAAGCCGCATGGCAGTCCTCTCCTTCGACGACCGGTTCCTTTGACGACCGGTCCGTGATGGGCCCCCCGTCGCCGGGAGGATCCGCCCACCGCATCGTGGCCCGCCGCAGCGTGGCGGCGCAACCCCGGTACCCGGTCAGCCGCCCGCTCGGGCACTGGTCAGCCGCCGGCGCCGCCCCGCACGATGCGCTTGGCCAGGTGGGACTCGATGTGCTCCTGGTCCTTGTCCCAGCTCCATTGGTCAGCCCCGACCGCCAGATCGAGCGGCGCGTCGGGCCCGAGGAGGCGCCGTACCGCCGCCTCGAGCTCCGGCGGGGTGGACGCGCCGACGCACGTCACCGTCCGGTCCTCGTCGACCAGGATGTTGGTCGGCACGCCGCGGACGCCGAGCCGTCGAGCGAAGGATCCGTCCCGGTCCACCAGGACCGGCCCCTCGACGCCCCACAGCTCGCAGAAGTCCCGTGCCTCCTTGAAAGGGTCGACCCCTTCCCACACATTCACAAGGATGATCTCCAGACCCGACCGGCCTGCACGTCGACGCAGATCCTCGATGATCGGCGCTTCAGCGTTGCACGGGCCTCACCAGCTGGCGAAGACGTTGACCACGTACTTGCGGCCGGCCCACTCCCCGAGGTCACGCAGCTCCTCGGTCCACAGGTCGACCAGAGGGATCCGGGGCAGCTGCTGCCCGACGAGCGGGTGGTCGAGCTCCTCCAGGGTGGTCGTCGGCGGCCCGTCGAGCAGGTCCTCGACGACGCTGATCGAGCTGCTCCCGGCGTTGGCCACGAGCACGCGGCCGCGCCTGCGGGGGTCCTCGGTGACGCCGCCCGGTGCTGCCCCGACGGGGATGCGGGCCCACTCCCGCCCGTCGATACCGAGGACGCTCACGCTCCCGTCGCCCCGGTTGGCCACGTACAGCCGGTCGCCGGTCGACCCGACGGTGAGCCCGACCGGCGCGTTGGGCACGGGCATCTCCCCGGCGATCGTCGAGGTGGCGCCGTCGATGCGGGTCACGGTGCTGGCGAGCGAGTCGGCCACGAAGACATCGCCGTGGACCGGGTCGGCGCCGGCGGCGCACGGCCCCTGCAGCAGCGGCACCCGGGCGACGACCTCGAGCTCCTTGGCGTCGACGACCGTCACCGACGATGCGACGAAGTTGACGCAGTAGACACGACCGTGGATGGGGTCGGCGGTGACCGCCCCGGCGCCCAACTCGGCCTCGACGGTGGCGATGCGCTCGAGAAGGTCGAGGTCGATGACGCTCATGGTCGAGCTGACGGCGTCACCGACGTAGAGCCGCCGGCCCTCCTCGTCGATGCACAGGCCCGCCGGGTAGGAGCCCACAGGGATGGTGGCCGTCACCTGGTTGGTGGCGGCGTCGATCACCGTCACCCGGTCCGAGCGGGCGTCGGCGGTGAACACCCGGTCGTGCTGGTGGTCGATGGCGATGTCGATCGGCTCGATGCCGACGGGCACCTCGGCCACGAGGGCCAGCCGGTCGATGTCGACGACCGCGACGGCGTTGGACCGGGAGCACGAGACGTACGCCATCCCGGTGCGGCGGTGCACGGCGATTCCCTCGGGGTCGAGCCCGACGGGGACCTCGCCCAGCAGGCGATAGGGCGCAGGCCCCCCGCCTCCGATGCGGCAGCTGGCCCCCCCGTAGATGGTGGCGACACCGTCGTCCCCCTCCGTCGGGTCGATCTCGTCGTCGTCCGTCCCGCCTGGTAACAGCTGCATCCATGCTCCTCTCGCTCTCGCGGTCGCTACCCGGCGACGCCGCGACGGAACCGCCCTGCAAACGGTCACCCCCAGTGCAGGCAGCGGCACCTTCGGGGTATGAAGTGGCATGGACGTTAGACCGCCATCGGTGGACGCGCTGGCACGGTCCCTCAGTGACCTGCCCCTCCCGCACGCCCTGCTGGTCGACGCGGCGCGGGCGGCGGTCGCGGCGGGGGATCCGGCCTCCGCCCGTTCGAGGGCCGAGCGGCGGGCGCGGACCCTGCTCCGGCCGGTCGTCAACGCCACCGGGGTGCTGCTCCACACCAACCTCGGGCGCGCGCCACTGGCCCACCACCAGGACGCAGGGGCGTGGAACCTCGAGCTCGATCTCGACACGGGCCGGCGGGGCTCCCGGCGGAGCCATGCCGCCGACCTGGTGGCCCGGGCCGCGGGCGCCGAGGCCGCGCTGGTCGTCAACAACGGGGCGGGCGCCGTGCTGCTCGCCCTCACCGTGGTGGCGGGTGGTCGGCCCGTGGTCGTGAGCCGGGGGGAGCTCGTCGAGATCGGGGGCGGGTTCCGGGTGCCCGAGGTGTGCGCGCTCTCCGGCGCGCCGATGGTCGAGGTCGGCACCACCAACCGCACCCGCCGGGCCGACTACGAGGGGGCGGTGGCGGGCACGCCGGACGCGGCAGCGGTGCTGAAGGTCCATCCGTCGAACTTCCGGATGTATGGGTTCACCGAGTCGACGGCTGTGGGAGAGCTGGCGGACCTCGGCCTGCCGGTCGTGTGCGACCTCGGTTCGGGACTCCTCGATGCCAGCACGCCGTGGCTCGACGGTGCGCCACCGCCGTGGTTGGCGGGCGAACCAGCGGCCCGCCAGACCCTCGCCGCCGGTGCGGCCCTGGTCACGTTCTCGGGCGACAAGCTGCTCGGCGGACCCCAGGCCGGCGTCGTCGCCGGCCGGGCCGAGCTCGTCGAGGCGTGCGCCCGCCACCCGCTGGCGCGGGCGCTGCGGCCGGGCGGGATGGTGCTCGCTGCACTGCAGGCGACGATGCTCGCCTACCTCCGCCGCGAGGGCCAGGCGATCCCGTTCTGGCGGATGGCGACGGCGCCGGTGACGGCATTGCGCCGCCGGGCCGAGGCGGTGGCGGCGGTGGTCACGGCGGCGGGCGCCGAGGCAGAGGTCGTGTCGTGCACGTCGGTCGCCGGCGGTGGCTCGGTGCCGGGGCTGGGCATCCCCTCGGCCGCCGTGGCGGTGCCTGGTGACCGCCGCGGCGCCCTGCGGCGGTGCGAGCCGCCGGTCGTGGCCCGGGTGGACGCCGGGCGGACCGTCTGCGACCTGCGCTCGGTGGAGCCCGACCTCGACGAGGCGCTGGCCCGGTCGCTGGTGGCGGCGGCAGAGGGAGGGCCGGCGCCGGGCGGCGCCGGCCGTGGCGGTCCGCGTCTGGCGGCGCCCGCGGCCGAGGCTCCAGACTGGGGCGCCAGCGGCCGCCCCCGGGACGGTCGGGGAAGGTAGGGGCATCCCGCATGCACGTCGTCGCCACCGCCGGCCACGTCGACCACGGCAAGTCGACGCTCGTCCGCGCCCTCACCGGCATGGACCCGGACCGCCTGGCGGAGGAGAAGGCCCGGGGGCTGACGATCGACCTCGGCTTTGCCTGGGCCACGCTCCCGTCCGGTCGCGACTTGGCCCTCGTCGACGTCCCCGGCCACGTCCGGTTCGTGAAGAACATGCTGGCCGGGGTAGGTGCCGTCGACGCCTGCCTCTTCGTCGTCGCCGCCACCGAGGGCTGGAAGCCCCAGTCAGAGGAGCACCTGCGCATCCTCGACCTCCTCGGGGTCGAGCACGCCGTGGTCGCGCTCACCCGGGCGACGGCCGACGACGGGGAGCTCGTCGACCTGGCCCGGCTGGACGTCGAGGAACGACTCGAGGGCTCGGCGCTGGCCGGCGCGCCCATCGTCGCGGTCGACGTGCCTGCCGGCGTCGGGCTCGACCGGGTGGTCGCCGCCCTCGACGACATGCTCGCCCGGACGCCGCTCGCCGCCGACCGGGGCCGCCCGCGGCTGTGGATCGATCGCGTCTTCGTCATGAGCGGCTCGGGGACGGTGGTGACGGGGACGCTCGCCGGTGGCCGGCTGGCCGTCGGTGACCGGTTGGACATCGTGCCAGGGCCTGCCCCCGCCCACGAGCCGGTGGCCGTGCGGGTCCGCGGGCTGCAGTCCCACCGGGAGGCCACCGAAGCGGTCGGCCCGGGCCACCGGGTCGCTGTCAACGTCGTCCCGGCCGGTGGCGCCGATCGCGGCGGCAGCCGGCTGGCCGGCCTGGGGCGGGGGCAGGCCCTGGTCCGCGGCGGCCAGTGGTCCCCGACCACCGTCGTCGACGCCACCCTGACCGTCCTGGACGCAGCGCCGGCCCCCGTCGGCCGGGACGGCCGGGGTGCTTATCACGCCTACCTCGGGTCGGGCGAGCATCCCGTCCGCCTCCGGGTCCTGGGGGACGACGAGGTCGCGCCGGGGGCGACCGGCTGCGTCCGGTTACGCCTCCCGCTCCCGCTGCCTCTCCTGCCCGGTGACCGCTACGTCCTGCGCGACGCCGGGCGGTCGGCCACCGTCGGCGGGGGGGAGGTGCTGGACGTGGCGCCGGTCCTGCGACCTTCCCGCGCCCGCCCCGACCGGTCGGTCGACCGAGTGGTGGCCGAGCGGGGCTGGATCGAGGTGGACCGGCTCGAGCGGCTGACGGGCGAGCTGCGGCAGCCCGACGTGGCAGGTCACTGGGTCGTCGACCCGATGCTGCTCGCCGAGACGGCAGCCCGGCTCCGCAAGGGCGTGACCGCCGCCGGTGACCTGGGTCTCGACGTCGGGGAGCTCGACGAGCGCGAGCGGGCGGTGCTGGGACGTCTCGAGGACGACGCCGAGGTCGTCGTCCGGGCCGGCAGGGCGCTGCCGGCGGAGGTGGCCGCCTCGGGTGCACCGGCGGCAGCCCTGGCTGCCCACCCGTTCCTCCAGGTGCTCGACGCCCAGCCGTTCAGCCCGCCCGACCCGGCGTCGGCTGGCGTGGACCGCTCGGAGCTGGGCCATCTCGTGCGGGCCGGCCTGGTGGTCGAGCGGGACGGTCACTACTTCTCGGCTCGGGCGGTGGCCCGGGCGGCGGAGGTGGTCGCCGGCCTCCTCCGTCAGCATCCCGCGGGGGTGACGGTCTCCGTCGTTCGCTCGGCCCTCGGCAGCACCCGCAAGCACGTCGTGCCGTTGCTGTCGCTGCTCGACGCGACCGGGGTGACGCGCCGGCGCGGCGACGTGCGGATCGGTGGGCCCCACCTCCCGGTGCCGACGAAGGAGGCCGACCGTTGATCCGGCTCACGCAGACGGCACCGGGAGGCGGCTGCTCGTGCAAGGTCGAGCCGGGAGCCCTGGAACGAATGCTGGCGGCGGCCGGTGGGGGCATCGGCATGTCCCTCGGGCCGGCCGGCGTCGCCGGGCACGAGCTCGTGTGCGGGACCGAGCACGGTGACGACGCCGCCGTGGTGCGGATCGACGGTCGACGGGGCATCGTCGCCACCACCGACTTCTTCCCCCCGGTGGTGGACGACCCATTCGACTGGGGCCGTATCGCCGCCGCCAACGCCCTGTCCGACGTGTACGCCATGGGCGGTGACCCGCTCGTGGCGCTGAGCCTGCTGGCCTGGCCGGTGGACGACCTGCCCGAGGAGCTCGCCGTCGAGGTGCTGCGGGGCGGCCAGGCGGTGGCGGCCGAGGCGGTGTGCCCGATCGCCGGCGGCCACAGCATCGTCGACACCACGCCCAAGTACGGCCTGGCGGTGACGGGGACCGTCGACCTCGAGCACCTGCTGCGCAACGACGCCGCCGAGCCGGGTGACCCGCTGACGCTGACCAAGCCGCTCGGCGTCGGGGTGCTCAACTCGCGCCACAAGGCGACCGGTGAGCGCTTCGGCGAAGCGGTGGCGTCGATGGCCGCCCTCAACCGCGACGCCGCCCGCGCGGCGGTGGCCGCCGGGGCGACGGCAGCGACCGACGTGACCGGGTTCGGGCTCCTCGGCCACCTGTTCAAGATGGCCCGGGCGAGCGGCGTCCGGGCGGCTCTCGACGCCGCGGCCGTGCCCTACCTCGACGCGGCCCGACAGGCGGTGGCCGACGGGTTCGTCCCGGGCGGGACGGTCCGCAACCTGGCGTGGGTACGGCCCCACCTCGAAGCGTCGGTGGGGCACGAGGAGCTGCTCCTACTGGCCGACGCCCAGACCTCGGGCGGCTTGCTCGTGGCCGGCGAGGTCCCCGGCTGGCCGGTGGTCGGGGAGGTGCTGGCGGCCGGGACCGCCGGCGACCCGACCCTCGTCGTGCGGTAGCCCCCGGTCGCGCCCGAGACCGTCAGGGGCGGCGGCCGTCGCCGGTCGCCAC
>JBOGGF010000480.1:0-4802 GCA_050743965.1 Acidimicrobiales bacterium | reverse complement strand
GTGCCCATCTGCACGGCGCTCACCCAACCGGGGACTACAGGCCTCACCGCCAATATGGTGGCGACGTCGACACAGCACTTCACGTCGGCCACATCTCCGGTCACAGCGAAGGGCTGTGACATCGGCGTCTACGTCGGCAACACAATCACCGGCGTGACCATCACAGGGGTCACCGTCACGGGCGCCCATGACGCCGGGATCCTGGCCGAGAGCACCAAAACACTCACCATCAAGGGATCGACCGTGGAGGCGAACGGCCTCACATCGAACAAGGCCATCCCACAGGCGTTCGGCATCAGCCTGTTCGGGGTGTCGACATCGACGGTCACTGGCAACACGGTGACCGGCAACGGCCGAGGCGGCATCGGGATCATGGACAACGGGCCGTTCGACCCCGGAGCGATCCAGCCCCAGACAAAGTCCAAGTTGCCGGCGTTGGTGAAGCCGACCAAGGACACCGTCACGGGCAACACGGTGACGACAAACTACGGTGGTTGCGCCATCGTGCTGGCCACGTTCAACACAACAGGCTCGATCTCGACATCCACCATGTCTACAAACACGGTGACCGGGAAGGTCGGCTATGGGCTCCACGGTCCGGTCGTGGGTGGGATCGTGGCCCAGACGAACGGCTCCAATAGCATGGTGAAGGCGATCACCATCAGCGGCAACAAGGTCACCGACTCGATCGAGGCCGGCATCATCGTCCACGCCGCCGCGCCGGGGTCGAGCACCCAGACAGTGAAGGTGACCGGCAACCCGGTGGTCTCGGGGAACAACTGGGGCCTCGGCAACGGCCCCACCGCCACCGTCGGCGTACTGGTGGGCGCCTCGACGGCGCCGGGTGCCAAGAATGCCGGTACCGTCGTCAGCGGCAACACCATCAGCGGCCAGTTCTACGGTGTCTGGTCGACCGGAGCCACACCGCCGACCGTTACGGGCAACACCGTCACCGTCACAACGGGCGGCACCGACTTCTACGTGGCCCCGGCGCCCGGGACCGGCTACACCCAGGTGGCGGCCGACGGCGGCGTGTTCGCCTACGGCACCGCCGGGTACTACGGCTCTATGGGCGGCAAAACTCTCAATGCTCCCATCGTCGGCGTTGCTGGCACCCAGGACCAGGGCGGTTACTGGGAGGCGGCCTCCGACGGCGGGGTGTTCAGCTTCGGTGACGCCCACTTCGAGGGATCGATGGGGGGCAAGCCGCTCAACGCCCCGATCGTGGGTATCACCTCCACCCCGTACGTGCCGGGCGTCGGCGGAGCGACAGCCAAGCCCGGCGATCTCGGGTACTGGCTCGTAGCGGCCGACGGCGGGGTGTTCAGCTTCGGTGACGCCGGATTCTACGGCTCCATGGGTGGCAAGCCGCTCAACTCCCCGATCGTGGGCATGGCCGTCCAGCCCACACTGAAGCCGGCCACAGCCGGCGGCAACGCGCACGGCACCGGCTACTGGCTGGTGGCATCGGACGGCGGGGTGTTCGCCTTCGGCGGCACCGCCTTCGTGGGCTCGATGGGCGGCAAGCCGCTCAACGCCCCGATCGTGGGCATCGCAGCGACCCCCGACGGCGAGGGCTACTGGCTGACCGCCGCCGACGGCGGGACGTTCAGCTACGGCGACTCCACCTACCACGGTTCCGCCGCCAACCTGCGCCTCAACAAGCCAGTCGTGGACATGACCCCGGTGGGGATCACCTTCTCCGGCTAGCCGGGCGTTCAGCACATGTAGGGGCGAAAGGTGCGCGGCGCCCTGGGCCGTCCTGACGTCCCTGGCCGCGGTGGCGGAGCTGGGCGCCGGTGCCGCCCCCGCCGCTCGGGGCGCCGCGCTCCGGTGCCCGTTGTGGCGCGGCGGGGGGGCCTCTCGTTCTCGAGCTCATGGCCTTGGACTGACCTTGAACAAGCGCGCGCCTTCGGAGCCAGGTGGTGGATCCAGCTCTCCGGCGATGCGACTTCCTCCTCGGCGTCGTGGTCTCGCCGAGTGCGAACGGGTCTGGGGAAACGTTCCGACCGCCCCTAGCAACTGGCCTGTATCGCGTAGTGTGATACACTATTACGCATGACGCAGGCTGTGTCCGTCCGGTTGGACGACGAGGTGCAGCGAGCACTTAGAACGCTAGAGGCATCCGGGATGAGCCGGTCGGAGGCGATCCGCAAGTCCATCCTCGACGCCGCTTCGGCGCTCCGGCGTCATGAGACGCTCCGGAGCGAGGCCGCAGCGCTCGAAGCCGACGAGGCGGACCGGCGTGAGATGCAGGAAGTGGCTTCGTTGATGGAGAGCCTTCGTGCAGAGGGGTGACATCTACACACTACGTCCGCCTCGACGACCCGGCCATGAGCAACAGGGCCGACGCTTCGGCGTCGTGGTGCAGTCCGACGCCCTCCTGCCCCGCTCGGTCATCGTGATCGCCCCCACGTCTCGCAGTGCGCGGCCGGCCAGCTTCCGACCCGAGGTAGTGATCGAGGGTGAAGCCACGAAGGTGTTGGTCGAACAGGTTGGGGCTGTCGACGTCAACTGTCTCGGAGATCACGTCGGCCTGACGAGCCCGGAAGAGATGTGGGGGATCGATGAGAGCCTGATGACCGTCGTTGGGCTGCACTGATCGAGTCGGACAGAGCGCCCGGCCGTTCCCGCAGCTCAGGCAGGTTCTTAATAAGACACCGTCTTTCAACCGCAACCACACCGCAACTATGAACATACTAACAATGACCCTGCGTGAGCGGATTCGGTGGAGGTCGGAAACGTTCCCGAACGCCAGCTGGTAGTGCTTCACACCTTGCGGACCTGCAGCAGCGGATGGGATCTCGACATCTGGTCGTAGTCGTCGTCCTGGGTCACCACCCGCAATCCGAGGTCGATGGTGGTGGCGGCGATCAGGGCGTCGGTCACCTTGACCGTCCGCTGGATGCCGGCGCTCCGGCAGTCCTTTATGAGGCGAGCCCACGCGGCCATGGCCGGCTCGCTCATCGGGACCGGGTCCACCGCCCGGGCCAGCGCCAGCGTGCCCGCCCGGCGCGCTAGCGACGCGGCGTCTGCGGCACTCAGCACGCCCAATTCGAGCTCGCCGGTGGTCACGACGGACACCGTCACACGATCGGGCAACTCGCCGAGCGGTCGGTCCACCTCGCTGGCAATGAACTTGGAGGTGTCGAGAACGCCGGCCGGGCCGCTCAAAGCTCGTCCAAGGTCTGTCCTGCGAGCACATTGAGGTCTTCACGCAGCGCCGTGGCGGCCGCCTGTTCAGCCAACCCACGGCGCACGAGGTCGCCTGCAACCCAACGGTACCGTTGGGTATGGGTAACGATGTCGGCGATCGCCTCGCCGTGGACAGTGAGGATCACCTGCCCGCCCGCCCGGACGGCGTCGATGACCTGGCTGGTGCGATTTCGTAGCTCGCGCACCCCGATCTCCATGTGCGACCGCGTAGGACTCGGCTCCTCGTGCGATCTCGGGGGCCAACAGGTTCGCGCTGGGGCACTCGGCGGCGGAATTCCTTCTCCGGGCCGATCTGCGGACCGGTCCAGCGGGCTTTCTCCGGACCGACGGCGTCTCTCCCAGTTGGTGGAGCGCAGGCCCTGGCGGCCGCGGCGCGGAGCTCGTCGGCCAGGTCGAGATCGCAGCCGCCGGCCTGCCCGGTGGCCCGGGCCACCGGCCGCCGCCGCGTTACACCCCCTCCGTAGGCTCGCCCACAGGATCGAGAAGGAGGTCCCGCCATGGGTGTCATGCGGGTGATCGACAGGACGGGCGACAGCAGGGTCGCTTGGCGGGTGGACGACGAGACCAGCGTCGACCGGGCCCGCGCCATCTTCGACCGGCTGCACGCCGAGCGGCAGCTCGCCTTCGTCCGCCCGGCGGGGTCGTCCGCCGCCACAGCCGAGCGCGTCTGGACGTTCGACCCCGGCGCCGAGGAGATCCTCTGGGTCCGGCCCGTCACCGGGGGGTGAGGGCATGCCGGCCGCGATGCGCTACGAGCTGGTGGAGGAGCTCGAGGATGGCTGCCGGCGGGTTCGCTATGTCGAGGGGCCGCTGGCCGGCCGGACGGTGGTCTTCCACGTCGGACGTCCTCGGCCGCGCCGACCCGCTTTCCATCGCCGTCGCGCCGCGGACGGTCGAGCCGACCGGCGGGCGAGCGAGCTGCTCGTCTCCCTCCTGACCGCCGAGCAACGGGCCGACTGGGAGGACCGCCGACGATTCCGCGTGGACACCGAGCTCGGCACGGTGGAGCTCGGCCGGCTCCATGCCCTCACCTACTGGCCCACGGGCGTGCCCGGCGAGCTCGAGCTCTGCGTCGTGCCCCTGCGGGCGGGCGACCTGCCCGAGGACGATGTGTGGGCCAATCTCCTCCTCGTCCTGCGCGCCGACCCGAGGGCGTTCCTCTCCGTGGCCAACTGGCGGCGGCCCGGTGGCCCGTGGACGCCCGGCCCCGCCCCCGGCGTCGCCCTCGACCCGGCGTCGCTGTCCTGAGGGTCCGATCAGCAGGAGTCAGCTCGCCGATCGGTGCGCCGTTCAACGGCTCGATGGGTGGCAGGCCTCTCAATCTGCCCCGCCACGGGATGACCCCGACGCCCCACGATCGGGGTTACTGGCTGGTCGCCCGCGACGGTGGCGTCTATTCGTTCCACTCCCCGTTCCTCGGATCGGACTGAGGAACGGGCACGCCCGCGGTGCCGGTGCCGGGTGCCGGGTGCCGGTCCCATGACGTGGGCGCCGAGCTGGGTCGGCGACGGCCCGCCCAGCCTCAGCCGTAGCCCTCGGCCCAGTCGCCTTCGTCCACGTCCCACTCGACATCGCCCGAGCCCGGT
>JBOGGF010000479.1:0-13787 GCA_050743965.1 Acidimicrobiales bacterium | reverse complement strand
GCCCCGAGCGGTGCCAGGAGGACGCCGGGCGCCGGGTGCCACCGGCCCGCTCTCGTAGCTGATCCCACCGGCTGCGCCCAGGCATCGGCGTGCTTCCGTCGGACCGATGGCAAGAGGCCGACACGAGCCTCGCTCGGCGGGGCGGTCCACCGGGCGACCCCTTGCGCTCCCGGCTCGGCCGACCCGTACTTCCATCCCATACCCGGTCCAGCATCCTGTCCCCGGTCGACCGGAGCCGAAAGGTGCAGTCTTCCGGAGACTTCCTAGCTGAACGCTCGCGGGAGCGGGCGAGGATCCTCGACGCTCACAAGCTATCGCCGAGGGCCGGGGAGGACCTGCCCCGGTGACCGCGGGCTGGGTCACGGGAACGCTGCACGGCCGCCGGGGGCACATCGAGCACCTGGTGACCTCGGCCGAACGGGCCGTCGGCGCCCCGGTCCGGCCGATGCAGCTGACGGCGGTGACCGGCCTCCTGCCGGGTGGCACGCTGCCGGTGCCCAAGGGTCGTGGCGCATGAGCGAGCGGGTGAGATCGACGCGGCGCGCGGTGCCGCTTCCCGGGGAGGAGGTGGCACGATGACTTCCCTGATGCGCGGCAGGCAAGAATCCCCTCCGGCCGACGGCGATGCCGGGCCGCGCGCCTCGCCCGCCGGCCGCCCCATCCGCCGCCGGTGGTGGCTGGTGGCTGGCGCCCTGTGTGTGGCGGTGGTGGCCGGCCTGGTTGCCTATGCGGTCACTCCCAAGTCGACCACCTCAGCGACAGGAGTCGGAGGGACCGGTCACCGGGTCGTCATTCAGGGCGGCCACGGCCCTGGTGCTGGCCTCCCCAAGTTGGCGGCGGGAATCAACGCGCCCGACTTCTCGCTGGCCCGGTTGGGCGGGGGGTCACCCGTTACGCTGGGGGCCGAGCGTGGCCACCCGGTCGTCCTCAATTTCTTCGCTTCGTGGTGCACGGACTGCCGGGCGGAGCTCCGCGCGTTCGCCAAGGTGTCGAACGGCCCCCACGGGGCCGTCAAGTTCCTCGCCGTGGACACCAACGACCACGACACGGCCAAGGCGCTCTCACTGCTCCAGAAGGCCGGTGATCACTACCCGACCGGTGTCGATTCGCAAGCCACCGTGGCCAACTCCCGCTACTACGTGGAGGCCCTTCCGGTGACGGTGTTCATCAACGCCAAGGGCCGCATCGTCGGACAGGCGTTCGGTGCCCAGACGGTGGCGTCGCTGCGCCCGTGGGTGCGGGCGCTGGAGAAGGTGCACCACTCCGCGCCGGGAGGGACGGCGTCGTGATGCGGGCAATGCCGCGCCTCGCCGACTGGTCGACGCCCATGGAGCTCTCCCGGGTCCCGCACCGCCCGGCGACGGGCTTCACTCTCACCGACCAGCGCGGCCAGGTCCGCTCGCTCGCCTCCTTGCGGGGCAAGCCCGTCGCTCTCTACTTCATGGACTCCAAGTGCACCGACGTGTGCCCGCTCGTAGCCCAGGAGCTCATCGATGCCGACCGGGATCTCGGGAGGACGGCGAGCCGCGTGGTCCTCGTCGGGGTGGACGTGACCCCGGCGGCGACGGGCGTGCACTCCTTGCGGGTCTTCGACCACGAGCACGGGCTCGACAAGCTCGCCAACTGGTACTACTTCACCGGGCCGCTCAAGTTCACCGGGCCGCTCGAGACCCTGAAGTCGGTGTGGCAGCACTACACGATCAGCGTCCAGATCACCAGGGCGGGTGACGTCGTCCACACCACCCTGGTCGACTTCATCGGTCGCCGGGGGATACTGCAGAAGCTGACCGTCCCCCAGGCCTACACCCATCCCAACGGCACCGGCTACCTGCCGGTCTCAGGCCGGACCGGGCGCGTTCCTGGCCGGCGAGACGAGGGGAGGGCCTCTCGGTCGCAGCCTTGCGATCATCGCCGCCGCCCTCCTGGTGATGGCGGGTGCCGGCGCACTGAGCGCCGTCCTCTCCGGGTGCGGCAGCTCGGTCATGCCGAAGGAGCCGGCCAGCTCGTCGGCAACCGTCGTCGCGCAGGAGCTGGTCGACGCCTCCCGCGACCTGGGAACGACAGCGTCGAAGGTGGCCTTCGTCTCGGTGAACGTGAACGGTGGCCACAACGCCCCGGCCACACTGCGGTCCTTCATCACTAGGAGCGACCACGGGGTCGGCGCGGTGCCGCACTTCTACTTCCTGACCGGCGCGCGGCAGGCCCTGAAGAAGGTCTGGTCCGACTACGGCATCACCGTGCAGATCGTGCACATAGGGACGCTCATCCACAGCGACGCGATGTACTTCATCGCCCCCGGTGGCGCCGAGCGCTACCAGGTGACGCCGTTCGCCAACGAGCGGACGAACGGCACGGGCTCGCTGCCCGCGGCGACAGTCGCTCGCTGGGGGAAGGGCATCGCCGCGTACGCCGAGAAGGCGGCCGGTTGAGCCGGCGCGGGAGCTCTGGCGCCTGGGCGGACGCCGTGGGGGCGTGGCTCGACCGGCTGGACGGGACCGACCGGCGCCCCCCTGGCCCCAGTCACCCCATTGGACCCACCGGTCGCACCGGCCGCGAGCAACCTCGCGTCAGCTGATCGACACCGCGTAGCGGTCGCCCGGCGGAGGCGAGGAGGCCACCACGCCCAAGTGGAGGTGCCCGCCTTCATGCGCGCGTTCGACCTCCAGATGGTCCATACCGTCTGGACGGCCGTCGAGCCCCGCCTGCCGGTGAACACAACGAGCCCCATCCGCTCGGCTGTCACCGACCGAGGATCCCCGACCGGGACTGCTTCGAGGTGATGGCGGTGCGCTCGTCACCGGCTGTAGCCGGCCGGCGCGAGTGCCAGAGGCAAGACGACGGCGACGATGACGACCCGTTTCACCGGGCGCACCGTTCTCTCAGGGAATCGTCGTCTTAGTCCCTGGCGGGTGCGTCGTGCCGACGTGAAGATGGGGTCGGGACGCCCGCGACACCAACGCATCCTTGGTAGCTGAACCCGTTGTTGGGGCGTCATCCACGACAGCGAGCCGTGGATGGAGACCACCTCTTCGCCTGGTTCGAGGCTCACCTCGAGCGCCGGCATGGTCGTGCCCTCGACGTCGGTCTTCGTGGTCCGCGCCTCCTCCTTGTCACCGGCGGCGGCTCGGGGATCGGGTCGGCGACCGCGCTCCACCTCGCCGGGCTCGGCTTCGCCGTCACCGGCCTCGTGCACCACGAGCCCGAGCGCGGGTGCTCTTGGGGGCACCCGTGGACCTTGCCCTTCGGGTGGCCCCCGGGATGCTGCGACGGGTAGATGGACGGATCGTCAAGGTCGCATCCGCTGCCGTGCACTCGGCGACGCCGTTCACCGGCTGTACACGGCGTTCAAGGCGGCACTGCGCCAGGTGACCGACTCACTCCGCATCGAGCTCGCCGGCACCGACCTCGACGCGGTGGAGGTGACGCCCGTGTCCGACGTCGAGGCGCGAGCGATCGGCGAGGTGCTGACGAGCGGAGGCCCGCCCGCCGGCGGGTCGGGGTGCAGGTGGTGCGGCCGAGGTGGACCCGCCGCGCCACCTCGTCCTCGAGGCCCGGGTCGGCCGGCTCGGGGCGATGCACATCGACTTCCGGTTGCGCGCCGAGGCGGGGGGCACCAGGCTGGAGATCGTCGAGTGGTCGATGGCGGGGCCGATGACGGGTGCCTCGGTGCTGGGGGTGGTCGAGACCGTGGTGGCCCTGCGCAACAGGTCGATGGGGCGGCGGCTGCAACGGCTGGTGGCCCGGCGCGAGGAGCAGCGGAGGATGGCGGGCGGCGACCACGGATGACGGCGAGCACGGAACACCCCCATGGATGACGCCGTCGTGATCGGCGCGGGCCCGAACGGGCTGGTGGCGGCCAACCACCTGGCCGACGCCGGCTGGTCGGTCACCGTGCTCGAGGCGGCCAGCGAGCCGGGCGGGACGGTGCGCACGGGCGAGCTCACGGTCCCCGGGTTCCGGCACGACCTCTTCAGCGCCTTCTACCCGCTGGCGGCGGCCTCGCCGGCGATCCGGTCGCTGCGACTGGAGGAGCACGGGCTCCGGTGGCGCCACGCGCCGCTCGTGCTCGCCCATCCGCTGCCCGACGGCCGCTGCGCCGCCCTCTCGACCGACCTCGACGCGACGGCGTCCTCGATGGAGCGTTTCGCCCCCGGGGACGGCGCGGCCTGGCGGCAGATGATCGATCGCTGGCGCCCGCTGGCGGGGCCGTTCGTCGACGTCCTGTTCCGGCCCTTCCCCCCGGTGGTCCCGGCCGCCCGGCTGGCGGCTCGCCTCGGCCCCGCCGGCACGGCCCGCTTCGTCCGCCACCTACTGCTGCCGGCGCGCCGGATGGCCGAGGAGCTGTTCGCCGGCGAGGGCGCCGGCCTGCTGCTCGGCGGCAATGCCCTCCACACCGACCTTTCGCCGGAGTCGGCGGGCAGTGGCCTCTTCGGTTGGCTGCTGTGCTGCCTCGGTCAGCAGCACGGGTACCCGGTCCCCGAAGGGGGTGCCGCGGGGCTCAGCCAGGCCCTGGTGCGGCGGCTTGCAGCCCGCGGCGGCACGGTGCTGTGCGACCGGCCAGTGGTCGAGGTGCTCGTCCGGGCCGGACGGGCAGTCGGTGCCCGCACGGCGGCGGGGGACGTGGTCGAGGCCCGGCGGGCGGTCCTCGCCGACGTGCCGGCCCCGGCGCTCTATGGCGGACTGGTCCCCGCCGGCCACCTGCCGCCCGGCCTGCTGGCCGACATCCGCCACTTCCAGTGGGACATGGGCACGGTCAAGATCGACTGGGCCCTCGACGGCCCCGTTCCGTGGGTGGCCGAGGACGCCCGGCGGGCGGGCACCGTCCACGTCGCCGACGACTTCGACAACCTGACCGAGTTCGCCGCCAGCATCGCCATGCGCTTGCTCCCGGCCCGGCCGTTCCTCATCTTCGGCCAGCAGTCGGTGAGCGATCCGACGCGCTCACCGCCGGGGACCGACACCGCCTGGGCCTACACCCACGTGCCGCGGGTGGTGCGCGGCGACGCCGCCGGGTTGCTCTCCGTCGACGGCGGCGAGGTGGGCTGGCTCGAGGGGTTCGTCGACCGCCTGGGGGATCGCATCGAGGCGCTCGCCCCCGGCTTTCGCTCGCTCGTGCGCGCCCGTCACGTGTGGGGTCCGGACGGGCTGGAGGCGGCCGACGCCAACCTGTTCGGTGGGGCGATCAACGGCGGCACGTCCCAGCTGCACCAGCAGCTCTTCCTCCGGCCCGTCCCCGGATCCGGCCGGGCCGAGACCCCGGTCGTCGGGCTCTATCTGGCGTCGGCCTCGGCCCACCCGGGCGGCGGCGTCCACGGCGCGGCCGGCGCCAACGCGGCCCGGGCCGCATTGCTGCCCGCCGCCGGCCCCCGGTCCCGGCTGCTCGGGCGCGGCCGCGTCGGTCGACGCGACCCGTCGCCGGCGTAGGGGCGAGTGGCCGGAGGGGCGCCGGGTACGGGTCCGACGGCTCGGACGAGAGGAGGTTCCCTCGGAGCCGGTTGCACCCAACGCCGCCAACGCCGCCAACGCCGCCGGCCAGCCGGCGCCGCTGTCCCCACCCACCGTGGCAGGCGGTACGGGCGAGGTCGAGGTGCGCGAGATGCCCGAGCCGTCGAACTTCAGCGGGCGCGACGCCGTCGTACGGATCACGAGCACCGCCATCTGCGCCTCCGACCTCCACCTGGTCGACGGCTACGTGCCGTCGATGCAGAAGGGCGACGTCCTGGGGCACGAGCTCATTGGCGAGGTGGTGGCTTTCGGTCCCGAGGTGCCGTCCGAGCGGCTCGGGATCGGCGACCGCGTCGTCGTGCCGTTCCCGATCGCCTGCGGCGCCTGCCGGGCCGGCCTCTCCTCGTGCTGCGAGAACAGCAACCCCAACGCCGCGCTGGCCGAGCGGCACTTCGGCCACCTGGTCGCCGGCATCTTCGGCTACCCCCACCTCACCGGTGGCTTCGCCGGCGGGCTACATGGCGGCCGACCTCTGCGACATCACCGATGGTGACGTGGTGGCGGTCTGGGGAGCGTGACCCGTCGGGCAGTTCGCCGCCGACGGGCCCGGGTGCTCGGCGCGGGCCAGGTCGTCGTGATCGACCGAGAGCCGTACCGCCTGGCCATGGCCGAGAAGGCCGGTGCCACCACCCTCGACTTCACCCAGGTCGACGTCCACCAGGCCCTCCTCAGGCTGACCAGGGGGCGAGGGCCGGACAAGTGCGTCGATGCCGTCGGCCTCGACGCGACCCATGGCAGCGCCCATGTCGACCTGTACGACCGGACCAAGCAGGCGCTGCGGGCGGAGACCGGCCGCCCGCACGCACTGCGCCAGGCCATCACCTCGTGCCGCAGGGGGGCGTGGTGTCGGTCGTCGGCGTCTACTGCGGGTTCGTCGCCCGAACGGTTGGCCATCATGGTCGACAGGGCCTGCTGACGCCCGTCGTCGAGAGCCCCGAGCGGCAGTTCCGGAGCGAAGAGGTGCTAGCCGTCCGAGAGCTTGGCGCCTGATCGCCCGTCCGGTCTGCCAGGTCCGGCAGAATGGGGCATGGCGCCCCGGGTACCGAAGGTGGGCGACCGCCCGAGGAACCACGGACGTCGCTCGCCGCCGGTGCGCACCGACGTCGACCCCGGCCGACGACGTCCGAGGACGCCGACGTGAAGGAGAGCTCCAGGTGACCGACCGCATCGAGACCTGGCCTGGCCGCGCCTACCCGCTCGGTGCGACGTACGACGGCGCGGGCACCAACTTCTCCCTCTTCAGTGAGGTGGCCGAGCAGGTCGAGCTGTGCCTGTTCGACGACGACGACATCGAGACCCCCGTCGTGCTCGACGAGGTGGACGCCTACGTGTGGCACGCCTACCTGCCCAGCGTCGGTCCCGGCCAGCGATACGGCTACCGGGTCCACGGGCCGTGGGACCCCGCCGCCGGGCTGCGGTGCAACCCGAGCAAGCTCCTCCTCGACCCGTACGCCAAGGCCATCGCCGGCGACGTCGACTGGGACCAGGCCTGCTTCGGCTACGACTTCGGCGACGGGGACTCGCGCAACGACGCCGACAGCGCCCTCCACGTGCCCAAGGGCGTGGTGCACAGCCCGTACTTCGACTGGGGGACCGACCGCCCCCCGGGCACGCCGTTGCACGAGAGCGTCATCTACGAGATGCATGTGAAGGGCTTCACCGTCGAGCACCCCGAGATCCCGCCGGCCCTGCGGGGCACCTATGCCGGGCTGGCCCACCCGGTGGTCGTCGACTACCTGACCGACCTCGGGGTGACGGCGGTGGAGCTCCTCCCGGTCCACCAGTTCGTCGACGATGCCCACCTCGTCGAGCGGGGATTGCGCAATTACTGGG
Source organism: Acidimicrobiales bacterium (assembly GCA_050743965.1). GTDB lineage: Bacteria > Actinomycetota > Acidimicrobiia > Acidimicrobiales > RAAP-2 > DAHUZJ01. Next base: position 6,449 of record JBOGGF010000479.1, on the reverse strand, counting down.
GCTACAACTCCATCGGTTACTTCGCCCCTCACAACGGCTACGCCTCGAGCGACCGCGGCGAGCAGGTGCAGGAGCTCAAGACGATGGTCCGCGCCCTGCACGAGGCCGGGATCGAGGTCATCCTCGACGTCGTCTACAACCACACGGCCGAGGGCAACCACCTGGGGCCGGTCCTGTCGTTCAAGGGCATCGACAACCACGCCTACTACCGGCTGGTGCCCGACGACCCCGGCCACTACTACGACACCACCGGCACCGGGAACAGCCTGAACGTCCGCCACCCCCGCAGCCTGCAGCTGATCATGGACTCCCTGCGCTACTGGGTGATCGAGATGCACGTCGACGGCTTCCGCTTCGACCTGGCGGCCACGCTGGCCCGGCAGTTCCACGAGGTGGACCGGCTCTCGGCGTTCTTCGACCTGATCCAGCAGGACCCGGTGGTGAGCCAGGTGAAGCTGATCGCCGAGCCGTGGGACGTCGGCGACGGCGGCTACCAGGTCGGCAACTTCCCGCCGGTCTGGTCGGAGTGGAACGGGAAGTTCCGCGACACCGTGCGCGACTTCTGGCGGGGCGAGCCGGCCACCCTACCCGAGCTGGCGTCCCGGCTCACGGGCAGCTCCGACCTCTACCAGTCCGACATGCGCCGGCCAGTGGCCAGCGTCAACTTCGTCACCGCCCACGACGGCTTCCCCCTTGCCGACCTGGTCTCCTACGACGAGAAGCACAACGAAGCGAACGGCGAGGACGGCCGGGACGGCGAGAGCCACAACCGGTCGTGGAACTGCGGCGTCGAGGGGCCCACGGACGACCCCGACGTGCTGGCGCGCCGCCGGCGTCAGCAGCGGAACCTGCTCGTCACCCTCCTCCTCTCCCAGGGTGTGCCGATGCTGCTCGGCGGGGACGAGATGGGTCGCACGCAGGGGGGCAACAACAACGCCTACTGCCAGGACAACGAGACCTCCTGGTTCGACTGGTCGCACGTCGACGAGGGCCTGCTCGACTTCACCCGCGAGCTCATCGCATTGCGGAAGGACCACCCCGTGTTCCGCCGGCGCCGGTGGTTCCAGGGACGGCCGATCCGCGGCACGGTGGACATCGGCTGGTTCCGCCCCGACGGCGAGGAGATGGACGACGCCGACTGGGACGCCGGCTTCGCCCGGTCGCTGGCGGTCTTCCTCAACGGCGAGGCGATCCCCGACCGCGACGACTGGGGCCGGCGGATCAGCGACGACTGGTACCTCCTCGTCCTCAACGCCCACGATGAGCCGATCGACTGGACGCTGCCCGGGCACGGGGTGGAGCACTGGCGAGTCGTGCTCGACACGGCCGACGGCCCGGCCGACGACGGCGCCGTCGACGCCGGCAAGCCCCTCACCGTGGCGGCGCGGTCGGCCGTGGTCCTGAAGGGGGAGGAGCATCCCAGCACGCCGGACAGCCCACCGGCAGCGGCGGCGCGCCGGGCCGGCCCGGCGTAGTCGGGTTGCCGCCGGCCCGGGTCGGGTAGAGACCATCTGCGCCGCGGGATGGCGTGGCGCGGCATCGGGCGGTCGCCGGAGCCCTGGTGCGCCGGCACGAGGAGGTCATGGTGCGCCGGCACGAGGAGGTCATGAGATGAGCGACACCCGACCGGCGGCCGGCCCGCCGCCCGAGGTGGGGAACCGCTCCCGCACGGCGGGTGACGCGGCGGGTGGCACCGGGTCCGGCCCGGCGCCGGCGGACCCACCGGGGGACCCTGCCGCCGCACCGGACATCGTTGCGCCGGGCGCCGCCGCGCCGGAGGAGGGCGTCGCACCGGCCGACGCCGCGTTGGCGGGGCAAGCGGACGGCGAGGTACTCGAGCCGCCCGGCCACCCGACCGGCCGGACGCGCCTGTCGGCGGCGTGGATCGCCGTCCTCGGCGCCGCCCTCGTCCTCGTCCTGCTCCTCGTCTTCATCCTGCAGAACACGAGGTCGGTGCGGATCAGCTACTTCACTGTCACAACCACCTTGCCGCTCGGGGTGGCCCTGCTGCTGGCGGCCGTCGGCGGCGTGCTCATCGCCGGCGTCCTGGCGACCCTGCGGATCCTCCAGTTGCGCCGCCGGATCCGCCGGCCAGGTGGGCGAGAGCGGTGACGGTGCGCCAGTTGCGCACCGTGGTGGGCACACCGAGGTGCCGGCCCACGTACGCCGGCAGCTTGGCCGTTCCCATCCCGCCGGGCAGGTGGAAGTACAGCTCCCGGCCACGGACGGCGACGAACTCTGGCGCGTAGCTTCCGGGGTCCAGGCGGGCGACGGTCCCGGCGTCGGGTGCTCCGGCCATGAACCCGACGTGCAGCGTGGTGCCCCCGGCCCGGGGGAAGGGATTGCCGGCCACGATCCGGCCGAGGTCGTCGCCGGTGCGCAGGACCACGGTGGCGGACACGCCGAAGCGCTCGGCGATAGCCCGGGCCAGGTCGTCGGCTGCCACCGGGCCCGGAGCCGAGAACACGACGTTGCCGCTCTGCAGGTAGGTGGCGACGTCGGTGAGGCCCAGCGACGAGCACAGTTCCCGCAGGCCGGCCATCGGGAGCGACGCGTGCCCGCCCACGTTGACACCCCGGAGCAGGGCGACGTGGCGGCTCCGTCGGGATCCGGGGCCAGCCGTTCCTGCCACCGCGACATCTTGTCACTTCACGATCGGCGTCGACCGAGAACCCCCGGGGCGTAGCCGGTGTCACCTCCGTTCGGCCGCCAGCTCTTCCTCCTGCTCGCCTTCCTCCCGCGCCGCATCGTCGCGGGGTCGGGCCAGCGGGGGGGACTCCCACGCGGGCTCGTCCTGCTGCTGCCACCGCCCGAGGTCGGGCGCCTGGAGCCGGCCGCCGCCCCGCCAGAGAACGGCGAAGGCGACGAGGCCCCCGACGACGGCGATGCCGAGGCAGATCCAGATGGCCCCCCGGATCCCGACCGCCTTGTTGCCGCCGCCGAGCGGGACGACGAGGTAGATCAGGATCGGGGCGACGAGGAAAGCCGTCACCCCCCGCAGCAGCTCGATGAGGGCGAACACCCGCTGCACCTCGTGCGACCGCAGCGAGAACCCGGCGAGGAACAGCGCGGGGGAGACCGAGGCCCCGACACCGAGGCCGACCATCCAGGTCCCGAGGGCGATGAGGAGGTTGCCCTCGGTGGCCACGTTGACCAGGAGGGCGGCGGCACCGGCGAGCACCGCCATGCCGGCGAAGGCGAGGACGGGCGTGAAGCGGGTGCGGAAGAGGGCGCCGAACAGCCCGGCAGTGACCACCGCCGCCGCGAACTCGGGCAGGAACAGCAGGGCGGTGTCGACCAGGCCCGCCTTCGTCACGAGGACGGTGAGAACCAGCTCCATGAGCCCGAACGCTGCCGCGCTGGCGGACATGGCGATGGTGATGCCGGCCACCGGGAAGACGGTGGCGAGCTGACGGACCGGCATGAGGGGCTCCCGCTTCCGGTACTGGTTGACCACCAGCACCGTGACGAGGACGGCCCCGGTGAGCAGCGGCACGAGGGGGAGCGGGCCGACCGAGCGCCGGATCTCCAGCACGCCGGCGCCGAAGAAGGCGGCGGCGCAGCCGAGGACGGCGAGCACGAGAGCGAGGACGTCCCACGGAGCGCTGGTGTCCTGCGGGGGCGCATCCTCGAAGGTGAGCACGGAGAACAGCAGGGCCAGGAAGGCGACGGCGGCCACCCCCCAGAAGAGCGGGCGCCAGCTACCCGAGGCGGCCTGGACGGCGCCCACGGTGGGTCCGATGGCCACGGCGCCGAAGATGGCGAGGTTCATCACCGCCCCCGTCACCGGCATCCGTTCGGGCGGCCAGCCGATGATGAGCGGCGGGACGGCGGCGATGAGCATGAGGCTCGTGCACAGCCCCTCGGTGACGAACGCACCGAGGAACACGTCGGCGGTGGGCGCCCAGGCCGCCAGCACGGCGCTTACCACGAAGGCCGTCTCGTACACGAGCAGGAGGCGCCGGGCGGGGAAGTGGGTGGCCAGCTGCACGGCCAGGACGGTGCCGACGGCGTACCCCGCGGTCGAGAGGGAGAGCGTGACGTCGAGCGTCGTCGTGGCGATCCCCAGGCTCTTACCGATCACTGTGACCATGGGGAAGACGGCCGCGGTCAGCGAGAGGAAGGGGATCAGCGAGAAGACGACGAGGGCGACGGCCGACGGGTAGCTGTCGGCGAGAGGTCCCCGGCGCATCACGTCCATCTACCCGGACCAACCGATCCGCACCGAGGCCGGTGCGGCTCGGCGTCCCACGGTGCTCCTGCCCGGCGCCCCGGATCCTGCCATGGGTCACCGGCGGGCCCGGTGGGAAGGAATTGCTCCGGCCGCCGGTTGCACCGTGAGCGGTCGGCGCCGCACGCCAGTATCCAGCGAAGGGAGCACCATGCCCGCAGATCGTCCCGTCCACCGGTCCGGAACCTTCGAGCTCGGCGGCGACCTCCCCGTGCACCGGCTCGGGTTCGGCGCCATGCAGCTCACCGGTCCGGGTGTCTGGGGAGAGCCCAGGGACCCCGACGAGTGCATCCGCGTCCTGCGGCGGGCGGTGGAGCTCGGCGTCGACTTCATCGACACGGCCGACTCCTACGGCCCGGCCGTCAGCGAGCGCCTGATCAAGGAGGCGCTGCACCCCTACCCCGACGGCCTGGTCGTCGCGACCAAGGCGGGCCTCACCCGGAGCGGACCGGGCCAGTGGCACCCCGTCGGTCGGCCGGAGTACCTGCGCCAGCAGTGCGAGATGAGCCTCCGCCACCTCGGGCTGGAGCGCATCGACCTCTTCCAGCTGCACCGGATCGACCCCGAGGTCCCCGTGGAGGACCAGGTCGGCGAGCTGGTCCGGCTCCAGCAGGAAGGCAAGGTCCGCCACCTCGGGCTGAGCGAGGTGTCGGTCGAGGAGATCGACAAGGTCCGGTCGATGGCGACGGTGGCGACCGTCCAGAACCGCTACAACCTCGCCGACCGGGCGTCCGAGGATGTCCTCGAGCACGCCGAGGCCAGCGGGATCGGGTTCATCCCGTGGTTCCCGCTGGCCACCGGCGAGCTGGCCCGCTCGGGCGGTCCCCTCGAAGCGCTGGCCGCCGACCGCGGGGCCAGCCCCTCCCAGCTGGCCCTGGCGTGGCTGCTGCGCCGTTCGCCGGTGATGCTGCCCATTCCGGGCACCTCGACCGTCGCCCACCTCGAGGACAACTGCGCCGCCGCCGCGATCGACCTCACCGACGAGGGCGTCGAGCAGCTCACCGCCGCCGCCGGCTGAGGGCGCGTCCGCGGGTCGACCGAAGGGCCGGGTCCTGCCGCCACCCGGCAAGTGGGAGCAACCCCGGGCCAGCCAATGGCTCGAGCAGCTGACGTCGGTGCCCGGCGGTCAGCCCGGACGGATCAGCGCCCCGTACCGGAAGCAGGGGACGAGGTGGTCCATGACGAGCCCGGTCGCCTGCAGGTGCGAGTAGCAGACCGTTGGGCCCACGAACCGGAAGCCGCGGCGCCGGAGGTCTTTGGCTATCGCCTCGGACAGCGCCGTCTTCGCCGGCATCTCGGCCGTGGTGCGCCACCGGTTGACGAGGGTCTGACCGTCGACGAAGCCCCACAGGTAGGCGGAGAAGCTGCCGTGTGCCTCCTGGAGCTGGCAGAAGGCGGCAGCGTTGGCGACGACCGACTCGATCTTCCTCCGGTTGCGGATGATCCCGGCATCGCCCATGAGGCCGTCGACCCGCCGACCGTTGAAGCCGGCCACCACGGCGGGGTCGAACCCGGCGAACGCCTGCCGGTAGCCGTCGCGCCGCTTGAGGACACTGAGCCAGCTCAATCCGGCCTGCGCACCCTCGAGCGTGAGGTGCTCGAAGTGCCGGCGGTCGTCGTGGACCGGTACGCCCCACTCCTCGTCGTGGTAGGGGACGAGCCAGGGGCCGGTTGCCCACGGGCAGCGGCCCCGGCCGTCCTCAGCGGCGGCATCGGTCACCGCCGGCACCCTAATGGGCCTGCCGGCCCGGGGCCGTCCCCGCCGTCGGCCCGTGCGGCGATCGGGCGCCGGCGCTGCTGCCGGCGACGCCGGCATTGGGGATCGCCTGGGGACGGAGGGCGCGCTGCCTGGGGACGAACGGGGCGGGGTTGGGGACGGCACGCAGAAAGGTGGGGAGAACAGGGGGATTTCTGCCATCCCCCCTTGATTCCCCTCTGACCAGGGCGCATTCTTCTGATTGTTCGAGTGATCGAACCCGTCTTCGGACCGAGGGACGCCGCCAGGCGGCCCGAGGGACGGGCAGAGGGCGGGCCGCAAGGCTCGTCCCTCGCACCCGACGACCGGCTGAGAGGCCGGGCGGAAGGCTGGGTGGTGCTGCAAGGCATCGACCAGGGCGGGGAGGCACTGGAGCACGGTGGCTCGTGACACGGGCCGGGGGTTCCCTGGAGCCCGCGGGCCGGGCCCCGGGCCGGGGTTGTCCGACACTGCCCCGGCTGC